>JAUIKJ010000288.1 GCA_030430835.1 Candidatus Hydrogenedentota bacterium | reverse complement strand
GTGGTCGATGGCGGCCGTGCGCACATGGGCAGCACGGTTTCGGTGGTTGTCACCAGTGTGTTGCAGACCGCCGCGGGTCGCATGATCTTCACCCGATACGACAGCGTCCGTTCGTGAAGATTCGCCTGATCGTCCCCGCCGCGGGTTCGGGCGAACGCCTCGGCGCGGCCTGTCCCAAGGCCCTGGTTCCCCTCGCCGGCATTCCGCTGCTGGTCCACACACTCCGCCGCTTCGAAGCCCTGGGGCTGGCACACGATGCCATCGTGCTCCACGCCCCCGAAGCACGACCGCGTTTCGCGGCGGCCCTGAACGGTGCCCTGGCGCAGCAGGACATCGTGCTCACCGAAGGTGGCGCCACGCGCCAGGCCTCGGTGGCGATCGGGCTGGACCACGCGGATGGCGCGGACATCGTGGTGATCCACGACGCCGCACGCCCCTTTATTACCTCCCAAGCCATCCAGGCATCGATAGACGCCGCGGCGGAATGCGGCGCGGCTACCGTCGCCATCCCCGCATCCGATACCATATTGGTCGCGGACAATGCGGGCTATCTGGATACCACCCCGGATCGCAGTCGATTGTGGTGTTGTCAGACGCCCCAGACTTTTCGGCGTGACGTTATCCGCGATGCCCATGCCACCGCGGCCCGAGAGGGCTATGCCGGCACGGACGACGCCACCCTAGTGCGTCGCGCGGGCGGTCAGGTCAAACTGATTCCCGGCACGTCGCTCAACCTGAAAATTACGACCCCCGCCGACTTGACCCTGGCGGAGACCATTGTGAAGGAGCATCTCGCCTAATGCGTATCGGACAAGGCTACGATCTGCATCGATTGGAAGAGGGCCGGCCACTGATTATTGGCGGTGTCAAAATCGACCACCCGCGTGGGCTCGCGGGCCATTCCGACGCCGACGTGCTGGTGCATGCAATTACCGATGCCCTGCTCGGTGCCCTGGCGCTGGGCGACATCGGGTCACATTTTCCGGACAACGACCCGCGCTTCAAGGATGCCAACAGCCTGGATCTTCTGCAGACCGTGGCAGGATTGGTCAGCGGCGCGGGATACCGCATCGTAAATGTGGACAGCACCGTGGTCGCACAGCAGCCCAAGTTGCGCCCCTACATGGAAGCCATCCGGCAGCGTGTCGCCGACGCTCTGTCCGTGCGGAAACAGCTCGTATCCGTGAAGGCGAAGACCAACGAACTGGTCGGCCCGGAAGGCCGCGAGGAAGCGATCAGCGCGCAGGCAGTCGTACTCCTCGAAGAGTCGGGCGCCTAGTCTCAGGGGGCCATAAATGGGCCCGGCGCAAATCCATCCTCTCCGCCGCCGTCGGTGTGGTAATACCCTTCCGCCGTGTTGTAAATCTGAATCGCACGGAGCAACTCGGAGAGATTGACCGCCCAGTCTTGGGCATTGTAGTCCGAGTCATGGGGCAGACAATCCTGCGCGCCCAGGCTCGGCGCATAGCCGTCCTCCGTACCCGGTTCGCAATGATAACTGTCCGAATTGAAGAACTGGATGATGCGCAGAATCTCGGAGAGCGAGACGCTCCAGTCACCATCAGAATCCGCAGCGTGCTGTCCGGTATTGGCGAGTGGCGTGATACTGAAGCCCGCCATCGCCGCATCCACCAGCACCGCATCGGGCGTCGCGGCGTCCGACCCCCCTTCCGAAACACTCAGCGGAACACCGGCGGTGGCGGACGGATCAATCACAAAGACAATCTCAAAGAGCAGGCCATCCCCAAGCATGGTATCGCCACCGCTCACGGATACGCTCAACACACCGTTGCTCGCGTTGAAGGCCACGGACTTGTTGGCCGCCGATGCGACGGCGCCGCGGCTTACGAGGAGCGGGGTCAGCAGGCTGTCATCGTAGAGTGCGCGCAGGACGACGACGGAGATTGCATCGCCGTTGGCGGTAAAGTTAACCGGAATGCTCACACCACTGCCGGCCGGCGCTGAAATCCCGCTGGTCCCCAGGTCAACATCCGGCCACGCTGCCGTGGTCGCAAGGAGAAGCACTATCCCGCTGGCGCGCCAGATACGACTCATCGATTGATTCCCTTCGTTTCGCCTTCGATCCCGATTTTAACATGTCCCCCGTGGGTCCGGCGAATGCATTGGTGACCTGTTGCACGTTATGCTTGGAGGCTTTGAGTATGAAAAACCCATGATCCATGAAGAAAAAGAACGCCTCGACCTTCTGGTGCAGCGCCAGGCCGGCGTGAGCCGCTCCAAGGCCCAGGGCCTTATCCAGACGGGCCAGGTCTACGACGCGGCCGGGGAAAAACTCGACAAGCCGGGCCTGCGCCTTGCCGCCTCTACGCCACTGACCATACGTGAAGCGCCAAAGTACGTGAGCCGCGGTGGCGAAAAGCTGGAAGGCGGCCTTGCCCACTGGAAGCCAGCGCTCAAGGGCGTCGTCGCGCTGGACGCTGGCGCGTCCACGGGCGGCTTTACCGATTGCCTGCTGCAGCACGGCGCGGCCAAGGTATACGCCGTTGACGTTGGCTACGGCCAACTCGCCTGGTCCCTGCGCCAGGATCCGCGGGTCGTCGTCATGGAGCGCTGCAACATCCGCAATCTTAAACCCGGCGACCTAAGTGAATGCCCCGCGTATTTCACCGCAGACTGCTCATTCATCTCATTGCGCCTGGTGCTGCCCGCGATCGCACGCGTGCTTGCGGAGGGCGCCGAAGGGATCGCCCTGATCAAGCCGCAGTTCGAGGCAGGTAAGACGCAGGTCGGAAAAGGCGGCGTTGTTCGCGATGAAACCATTCGACAACAAACCGTAGAGAAGGTGTGCGATTGCGCCCGCGCGCTGGGCTTCGATCAAATCGATGTGATACCCTCGCCGCTGTTGGGGCCGGCGGGCAACCGCGAGTTCCTCGCGCGTATGCGGGGATTTCGCCCTGTAGCGCCCCCCGGCGAATGAGGCAAGCCTGCGGCGATCCATGCTCGATACCCTCCGCATCCAGAATTTTGCGCTGATAGAAGAAGCCGAGATCGAATTTCGCCCCGGCTACAACGTACTCACGGGCGAAACCGGCGCGGGCAAATCCATCCTCATGGGGGCCCTCAACCTCGTCCTAGGGGCACGTGCTTCCGCCGATGTGGTGCGCGCTGGCGCATCCGATGCGCGCGTCGAAGCCATCTTCCATCTCGACACGCCCTCCCCCCCCTTGCTCGCGCTCCTGGCCCAGCAGGACATCGCGCTCGAAGATGGCGCGCTTCTGCTCGCGCGCGTGGTCGGCGCCGATGGACGCAGCAAGGGCTACGCCGGCGGCCGTATGGTGCCCATCGCAGTGCTCGCCGCCATTGGAGATGAACTCGTCGACCTTCATGGTCAACATGATCACCAGTCACTCCTTCGCTCCGATCGGCAATTGGACCTAATGGATGCCTATGCAGGTGCCGATGCGCTGGTTGCCAAACTGAACAAGGCCGTCGAAGCGTGGCGTCAAACCAAGCATGATCTCGAAGCGCTGGAGGCCGACGACCGGGACCGCACCCGTCAGATTGAGTTTCTGCAGTTCGAGGTGTCCGAGATCGATGAAGCGGGCATTGAAGCGGACGAAGAGGCGGCGCTCGAAGCGCGCCTGAGTCTCATCACGAATGCGGAGGCCATTCACAGTCACGCCGCCGAAGCCTATGCCTTACTCTACGAAGGCAACGACCCCGCGGTCACCGACCTGCTCGATCGGGCCGGTCGCGCCATCGATGAACTCGCAGGCCTGAATCCACAGTTCAGGCCCCTCGCCTCGCAGTTCACCGAATTGCGCGACGGGTTGGACGGTATCTCCGACGCCTTGCGCGACTTCACGGAGACCTTGGAGTTTGACCCGGATGAGTTGGAGAGCCTCAACCAGCGCAAGGCCTTGCTGTCTCGCCTCAAGCGAAAGTATGGCGAAACGCTCACCGATGTCCTGGCCTATCGCGCGCAGGCGGCGGATCAGTTGGATACCTTCACACGCCGTGATGAACGCCTCGAGGAATTGCGCACGGCCCTCGACGCGCAGTACCGGGAGGCCTATCAGATCGCGGAGTCGCTTTCGGCCAAACGCAAGCAGGCCGCGAAGAAGCTGGCGAAAAGGGTCACGGCGAACCTCCAGGATCTGGGAATGAAGGGGGCCACCTTCGAATGCCAATTCCAGGATACCGAACTCTACAACCGCGGCATAGACCGGGTCGATTTCATGCTCGCCGCCAACAAGGGCGAGAAATCGAAGGCGCTGAAGCAGGTGGCGTCGGGCGGCGAGATTTCACGCATCATGCTCGCACTCAAGACCGTCTTTGCCGATGCGGAC
>JAUIKJ010000287.1 GCA_030430835.1 Candidatus Hydrogenedentota bacterium | reverse complement strand
GGGCGAAAACGAGGGCGAGGGCGAAAACGAAGGCGAGGGCGAAAACGAAGGCGAGGGCGAAAACGAAGGCGAGGGCGAAAACGAAGGCGAGGGCGAGGGCGTGGACTTGTCGATTCACTCCGCCGACACCAATGGGGACAATGCGATCAACCTCTCCGAGTTGCTCCGCGTGATTCAGCTCTTCAATGTAGGCTCCTACGCCTGCGCAATCCCGCCGGAAGCGACCGAGGATGGCTATGTCCCGGGTTCAGGCGACACGAACTGTACCCCGCACGCCAGTGACTATAATCTGCAGGACTGGATCATCAATCTCGGCGAACTGTTGCGCCTAATCCAGTTCTTCAATTCTGGTGGCTACAACGAATGCCCGGACCAGGGCACGGAAGATGGCTATTGTCCCGGCCCACCGATCGCGGGCTAACGCGAAAGTAAGTCGAATCCTGGCCGGGGACCCCGAGGGGCCCCGGCCTTTTTGCATCCCTTCCAGACCCGCGATAGGATGATGCATTGCTAAACGCCAACCGGGGACATTCGCAGTAACCATGGTCCAGATACTCTTTCTCGCGCTCTCTACCCACGCCGCCCTCGCCGGGCAGGATCTCTTCCTCAGCGCAACGGAACACGAAAGCAACGCGCGCTACGGCGACGCGCACAGCGCATGGCTCGCCTGCGCCGAGGCCGACGAAGTCCTCCGCCCCTACGCCATCATCCACGCCGCCCGCTGCCGCCTCCGCGGCGGGCAGGTGGAAGCCGGCCTCGCCGAACTCGCCGCCTTCGTACAGGACTACCCCGACGGCCCCTGGATCAACATGGCCCGTGCGGAACTCTACGAAGCGCTGCTGAAGCAGGAGGAACGGGTCGCCGCGGCCGCCGCCATCGCACCCGTACTCGATATCGAACCGCAACCCTGGTGGATGGACAAGCTCGCCTGGAACGCCACCGAAAACCTCCTCAAGATCCCCGGGCGCGAGACCGAGGCCTACGCCTACATCCGCCACGTCGTCGAGACCACCGGCTACATCGCGCCGCGCCGCGAGGCATCGCGCCGCCTGCTCAAGTCCCCCAACCTCGACGACCGCGCCGCCGCCATCATCGGCCTGCTGCGCTGCGGCGAATTCACCGACGCCGGCAAGGAAATTCTCCTCTCCCCCGCCGTCCTGCTTGGCGCGGACGGAGAGTCCTCCACGCTCGACGCCCTGCTCGCCCTGCTAAAGGGAGGCACGTCGGTGGATCCGGCGGCCGCGCTCGACGATATCGCCAAGGTGAACGGCCCCAGCCAGTGGCTGCAACTGTGGCTCCTCTATGCCGCGCGCATGCAGATGTCCGCCGGCCGCGCCGACCTCGCCGAAGCACTGACCGATGCCCTCGTGAAAAACTTCGCCGATACCCGCGAAGCGGGCGATGCCCTGTGGTACCTCGCCAACTATTACGAAGGCCTCGACCGCGATGCCCAGGCCGAAGCCGCCTACCGCCGCCTTGCCGACGACTGCCCGGATCACTTCCGTGCCGATGACGCGCTCTGGGCCGTCGCCTGGAAAAAGCACAGTGCGGGCAACCGCGCCGGCGCCGAAGCCACCTTCGAAGAACTCGGCCGCCGCTTCCCCGACAGCCGCTTCCGCGCGCAGGCCCTCTACATGATCGCGCGCTGGCGCGAATCCGACGGCGACAACGCCGGCGCGAAGGCGCATTACCGCGCCGCGACCGAAAGCGGCATCGGCGACTACTACGCCCACCGTGCCCTGGACCGCCTCCTGAACTACGGCGAGACCGGTGGCGGCGTAAACCTACGGGTCGACGCCTCAAGCTCTGTGCTGCAGCCGATGTCCATCCCGGGCAGCGTGCCGGGACCCGTCGCGGATCGCGCCGCCGTACGGCCGGAGTTCCAGCGGCTCTACTTCTTCGGCCGCCATGGCCTTGAGGAAGGCGAATGGGAGGCGATGCACATCCTGCGCAACGCCGCCACCGCAGCCGACCCCGCGCTCGTCTACACCGCCACCGCCGACGCCGGCTTTGCGCACACCGCGTGGCAATTCGCCATCGACGCGGGCTGGGGCATCGAGGGGGGCCAGCGCACCGCCGCGCGGCTGCGTCTCGACTACCCCCTTGCCTACTGGGCAGACATGAGCGCGCTCGGCAACGAGACGCGCCTCGACCCCTTCCTTCTTCTGTCCCTCGCGAAGCAGGAAAGTACCTTCCGCGCAAAAATCGAATCCCACGCCGGCGCGAGTGGCGTCATGCAACTTATGCCCGCCACCGCCAAGTGGATGATTAGTGTCGACGACACCGTCCATGCCCATCACGTAGCCAACCTGTCCTCCCCCATCAACTCCATCCGCCTCGGCGCACGGTATCTCATGCGAATGTCCGAACGTTCGGATGGCAACAAAATCTACGCCCTCGCCTCCTACAACGGCGGCCCCGGCAACCTCGACAAATGGCGCAAGCGCTTCCCCAACCACGATCTCGACGCATTCGTAGAAGCCATCCCCTTCGACGAAACCCGTGGCTACGTCAAGAAAGTCCTCGGCAACTACGCCGCCTACCACTCCATCTACCGCGGGGTTTCCCTGAATAACTAAGCGGAAACTCAAGGGTGCCACGGTATCGCGAGTCCTCGAGCAATGCTGTGCAGCCCGACAGCAAGCACCAATGCCCCGCACAGCATCCCGCACAAAGCTGCGGGATACCGTGCCACCCGCCGCTGCACAACTGATTCATCAGCGATCAATTTTGGCCGAAGGTGTCCTCTCGGCCCATCGTGTCGTTTCGGCCCATCGTGTCTTTTCGACCGCAGGGAGAAATCCAAGACCTCTCCCGATGGTCGAGGTGCCAATTAGCGTTTCGCGTTGCGCCTATAGCGTCACCCCCCAAAAAAAATAGCCACGCCAAAGGCGTGACCTCGCCGAGCCCCGGATCCCGGCCCCGCCTAGACAATCAACATCACATCCCCATACGAATAAAAGCGATACCGCTCCGCCACCGCATGCCGGTACGCCGCCAGCGTCCGCTCCGTCCCCGCGAAGGCACAGACCAGCGCCAGCAGACTCGACTTCGGCAAGTGGAAGTTCGTCTGCAACGCATCCACCCCACGGAATTCATAAGGCGGATAGATATAGGTATCCGTCCAGCCGTTTCCCGCCTCGAAGCGGCCACTGCGGCACTGCGTCTCCAGCACCCGCGTGCTCGTCGTCCCCACCGACACCACGCGCCCGCCCGCTTCGCGCGCCGCGTTCAACTGCGCCGCTGTCGCTTCCGGAAACTCAAACCACTCCGGGTCCACGTAGTGATCTTCCAAGGTCTCCGCCGTCAACGGCTTGAAGGTGCCATAACCCACATGCAACGTGAGACGCGCCACCCCCACGCCCTTCGCCTGCAACGCATCGAAGACCTGATCCGTGTAATGCAGCCCCGCCGTCGGCGCCGCGACCGCCCCGGGCCGATCGGCGTACACCGTCTGATACCGCCGCAGGTCCCCCGCCTCCGGCGTGTCGCGGTGGATGTAGGGCGGCAAGGGAATAATCCCCTCTGCCTCCAGAAACTCCAGCACGTCCGGCGTCTCGAAGCGTACCCGACGCCGCCCCTCGTCCAGCACCTCCTCCACGATGACCGACCGCGCCCCCACCGCCACCCGCGTCCCCGGTTTCACCTTCGCCGACGGCCGCACCAGCGCCACCCACGACGTCGGGGATTCTTCGCGCAACAGGAAGATCTCCACGCGCCCGCCCGTCGCCTTCTGCCCCAGCAGCCGCGCACGGATCACCCGCGTGTCGTTCAATACCACGCAATCCCCCGCGCGCAGATACTTCGGCAGATTCGCAAAGGTATCCTCCGCGAAACCCTCTCCCCCGCGATCCACCACCAGCATCCGCGCCGCGTCCCGCGGCTCAATCGGCCGCTGTGCAATCAGCGTCTCCGGAAGTGTGTACTCAAGTTCGCTGCTCTTCATAGCGCGAAAGAGTAACACGCGCCTACGCATTGACACGAGGTTTGAACGCTCCCGAATAACTTGATAGCGTTCATCACCCAAGCAAAGCCACAGAAGGAAGCGTCCCATGCCTCAACCACCCCTCCTCGACACCATCGACTGGAAAGCCGTGCACGCCTCGGGCGTCGACTGGGATACGTGGATCGCCCGTGCGGATTCGGAGCGGAACCGCGACATCATGCTCGCCACCCTCGCGGAGCAACAAATTGAGCCGCACCTCGAGGCCATGCTCCAGGGCCTTCCCCGCCCGGTCCATGTCGTCGCGATTGCCGAGGACTGGTGTGGCGACGTTGTACGGCATGTTCCCGTGTTACAGGCGATGGCCGATACGTCACCCAATATCGAGGT
>JAUIKJ010000286.1 GCA_030430835.1 Candidatus Hydrogenedentota bacterium | reverse complement strand
ATGAGCACGGTGCTGCTCAATGGTGAGCTGGCACTGGTCGGCGCGTCGGGTGAATTTTTCTGCGCCCACGCCAACCGCCTCAAGGCGGACTCGAAGGCGAAGGAAACCTTCTTCCTCGGCTACTGCAACGGACATCAGATGTACTTCCCCACGCGCGAAGCCATCGAAGAAGGCGGCTATGGTGCCGACGAAGCGATGGCCTGGGTTTCCCCCGGCGCGGGTGAGTCGATGATCGACAAGGCGCTACAGAATATCGAGAGCCTGCTGGCGGAGTAGCACCTGCATCCGCCAAGCCAGGCCTGCTACAGTTCCGCCATGCCGTCCCTCGATCTCGTCAACGACCCCATCCCGAAACTCTTTGCCGCACTCGCGATCCCCGCGAGTGTCGGCTTTTTCTTTACCACGATGTACAACGTCACGGACACCTGGTTCGCCGGACAACTTGGCACACAGGAACTCGCCGCGCTGTCGATTTCTTTCCCGGTGTTCTTCATCATTATCGCACTGGGTGTCGGCATCTCGCAGGGGGTGACCGCACTCGTTGCAAACTTCCTCGGCAAGGGCAGCACGGAACAGGCCACGGCCTACGCGTCGCAGGCGATTAGCTTCGGCCTCCTGCTTTCCGCCCTCGCCACGGTGACCGGGCTGCTATCCGCACCCCGCCTGTTCGGACTGCTCGGGGCCGAAGACGCCTACCTGAACACCGCGCTCACCTACATCAACACAATTTTTTTCGGCGCGTTTACCTTCTTTCTGGTCTTCATTTTCAATGGCATCCTCAATGCCTACGGCGACACCAAAAGCTACCGAAACGTCCTGGTGGGGCTCTTCTTCCTGAATGTCTTTCTGAACCCGCTCTTCATGTACGGGCTCGGCCCCGTGCCCGGTCTGGGATTTCGCGGCATCGCGCTCGCCACCATCACCGCGGAATTTCTGGGCATGATCTACATGCTGTTGCGGGTCCTGCAACGAAACGCACTGGCACGCTGCTCGTGGCGGATGTTTCGTCCACGGCCCGATGTCTTCCGCGAAATCTTTCAGCAGGGCTATCCGCCCGCGCTGAACATGCTGCTCGTCGCGGTGGGCATCTTCATCATCACCTATTTCCTTGCCCATTTCAGCCAGAATGCCGTGGCCGCCTACGGCGTGGCCACGCGCATTGAGCAGATTTTTCTGCTGCCCTCCATCGGCATTAACATCGCCACGCTCTCGCTGGTAGGACAGAACAATGGTGCAGGACGCCCGGAGCGCGTCCGCGCCGTCTACAGCGCAGCCTTGCGCTACGGCTTCTACGTTGCCGTCATCGGTGGCGCCGGGCTGCTGCTGTCCGGACCCTGGCTCATCCGCCGTTTCACGGACGATCTGGAAGTGGTCGCGATTGCGACCCAATACCTGCGTATCGCGTCCTTCCTCATCTGGTTCTACATCATCCTCTTCTCCACCATCTCCGCGCTGCAGGGACTGAAGCACCCGCTCTACGGACTGGCCGTTGGGCTCGTGCGCCAGATTGTTCTGCCCATCATCTTCTTCTCGACCGCGATCTACCTCCTCGATCTCGGCCTGCTCAGCATTTGGGTCAGCATCGCGATCATCGTCGTATTGTCCGCCGGCGTCATGTATCTCGTCGGCAAGCACTACATGCGCAAGATTCTGGCGGCCGCCCACGAAGCGTCGGCGGCGTAGCGACTCCCCCAAAAACAGAATCGGCCCGCATAACTGCGGGCCGATTTCTTAAGATAGCGTTCGACTACTTGCCGAGCTTGGTAAAGTCCGGGGCCGTCTCCAGCCAGTCGGCCTTTTGCTCGTTCTCGATACTCGTGATCTTGTTGTGCTCGTCCACATGCACCACGGTCGGCTTCCAGGTCTTCGCCTCGTCGGCGTCCATCGTCGCGTAGGTCAGCGCGATGATCAAGTCGCCCGGCTGGCCCAAGCGCGCCGCCGCACCATTAAGACAGACCACGCCGCTGTTCGGCTCCCCCTCGATGATGTAGGTGCTGAAGCGATCGCCGGTGTTGATGTTGAGCACCGTGATCTCTTCGTAGGGCAGCATGCCCGCCGCTTCCATCAGCACCGGATCCAGGGTCAGACTCCCCTTGTACTGCAGGTCAGCCTGGGTGATCGTCGCCCGGTGAATCTTGCTCTTGAACATTCTCAGCAGCATGCTTCTGCCTCCGCGGGAGCCGACGCCCCCTGGGTTATTTCGGAAGGTACGAACTTAAGATTATCGATTAGCCGGGCAGGACCCACCTGCGCGGCCACAGCAAGCAATATCCTGCGGTCAATCGTGTCCAACGGTGCCATGGTCGCCGCGTCCACGAGTTCCACGTAATCAATCTCGACGGCCGCCATGCCGTCGCGCACCAGCGCCTTCACCACTTCGGCGTCGCGTTCGCCGGCATCCAGCGCGGCCTGCGCGGCGGCGAGCGATTGCGACAAGCAAAGCGCCTGTGCGCGGTCCGCATCGCTCAGGTAGCGGTTGCGCGAGCTCATCGCAAGGCCGTCCGCCTCGCGCACGATCGGCATCTCCACCACTTCCACGCCACTATCCAGATCCTGCGCCATGCGCGTGATGATCGCGCATTGCTGCGCGTCCTTCTGCCCGAAGTAGGCGCGATCCGGCAGGACGGCGTTGAACAGCTTCGTAACCACCGTCGCCACGCCGCGGAAGAAGTGCGGGCGCGTACCGCTGCACAGCCCCACGCTCAGGCCCTCGACGTTGACGTAGGTCGCATAGCCCTCGGGGTAGATCGATCCGGCTTCCGGCGCGTAGATCGCGTCGATGCCGATCTCCTCCGCCATCGCGAGGTCGGTGTCCCAGGTGCGCGGGTATTGGCCGTAGTCTTCGTGCGGCGCGAACTGTGTCGGGTTGACGAAGATGCTGAGCACGCTCACGTCGTTGCCCGCGACCGACGCGCGCATCAAACTCGCGTGGCCTTCATGTAGCGCGCCCATCGTCGGCACGAAGCCGATGGACTTGCCCGCCGCCTTCTGCGCGAAGGACCAGGCGCGCATTGCTTCTTTGGTCTTCAGTATCTTCATGTGTAGCTGTGCTCCTCTGCGGGGAAGGCGCCGCCCTTCACCTCCGCGGCGTAGGCGTCCATGGCTTCCGCCATGAGTCCCTTCACATCGCCGAAGGTCTTGGCGAAACGCGTCTGGCCCCAGCCGAGCATGTCGTGCAGCACCAGCACCTGACCGTCGCAGCCCGCACCCGCGCCGATGCCGATGGTCGGGATCGCAATGGCGGCCGAGATTTCGGTGGCGAGATCGGGCGGCATGCATTCGAGCACGATCGCGAAGCAGCCCGCCGCCTCAAGGCCCTGCGCTTCTTCGAGCAGGCGCGCGCGGCTCGCCGCGTCACGGCCCTGGATGCGATAGCCGCCAAACTGGTGGACCGATTGCGGCGTGAGGCCGATGTGCCCCATCACCGGAACCCCCGCGCGGTGAATCATGCGGATCGCGTCGCCGAAGTTTTCGGCGGATCCCTCCAACTTCACCGCATGCGCCCCCGCCTCTTTCACGAGGCGGCCCGCGTTGCGCAGGGCTTCTTCGGGGTTCACCTGGTAGGAAAGGAAAGGCAGGTCCGCCACCACCAGCACCCGCTCCACCCCGCGCGTGACCATGCGCGTGTGGTGCACCATGTCGTCCATGGTCACCGCGAGGGTATCGGGGTGGCCCATGAGGGTGTTGCCCATCGAATCGCCCACGAGAATGGCGTCGACCCCGCTCTGATCGATCAGGCGGGCGGAGGGGCAGTCGTAAGCCGTGAGCATGGCGATCTTCTCGCCGGCCCGCTTACGCTCCTGGAAGGTTACTGTCGTGACACGTTTCGCCACGTGTGGATTCTCCTGAACCGTGACGTTCCGCGTTGCCGCGGGTCAAACCGTCCCGGTCCCGTTAAGGGCTCCAAGCAGAGCGGTTCAGAGAACGATGTCGTCGCGTTCCGTTACTGCCCCGGTCAGACCGGGATCAGCGGCAAGCTGCGCCACGCTTAACCCCGTGACTGGGTCCACCACCTCCCCCGCGATTTCCGCCAAAGGCGCCAATACAAAGCGCCGTTCGCGAAAGCGCGGGTGCGGCAGGGAGAGCGTTGCCGAGTCCAACCGCTGATCGCCCCAAAGCACGATATCGATATCGATGCTTCGCGGTCCCCAGCGGGGTCCCGGTGTCCGCCCGAGCCGTTCCTCCAGATCCTTCGCCGCATTCAGGAGTGCAAGCGGGGCAAGCCCCGTCTCGATCTCTGCCGCCAGGTTCAGGAAAGCCGGCTGATTCAACTCACCCACGGGTTCCGTCTCATAAACACGTGATACCGCCACCACCGTCACCCCCGCCGTCTCATCGAGACCC
>JAUIKJ010000285.1 GCA_030430835.1 Candidatus Hydrogenedentota bacterium | reverse complement strand
CGCCACGAGGCACCGGCAAGCCGGTGCACTCCATATTGGACCGCAGCGTGATCAAGGAAGCGTGCCACCCTGACGACGCGGGAGTTGTGAACGGGTCTCCTGACCGGTTCACCCAATCGACCGCGAGGTCTCAATGAATAGAAGCCTCTCACTGGAGTGCATGAGCGTGCTCATGCCTCGCGGCGCGGCGCCACGAGGCACCGGCAAGCCGGTGCACTCCAATATCGACCTCAGTGCGGTCAAGAAAGCGCACCCACCTGAGTTGTGGACTGGAGTCCCGTTCTCTTGACGTTGACGGGAAGCACGCTACAACCGGACTCTACCGAGAGAAGATGCGTCCGATACCGGTGTAGAGCAGCCACGGTATGCTCCCGGGGTCAATGACGAGCGGGACCCAGAAGAAGAGGTTGTAGAAGGGGACCGGCACGGCAAGCAATGCGATGGCGCCGCAGATGCCGCCGACAAGGGGTTGCACGGTGTCGCGTGGCGCGCTGCCGATGAGGTGGCGAATCAAGGTGGCCCAATTCATAGTGATGGCCCACGTCATAATGGGGAAGGTCGGAATGGCGATACCGATGCGTGCCCAGAGCACTATCTCACCCAGCACCTCGGGGTCGATGCTCAATGCCTTTCCGTTCCCTGCGCTTCTAGAATCAAATCCGCCCCATAGGCTCTTGCCGGGGTCTGGAATCCTGCGGCGGCATTCCCGGCCAGCACCTTCTGCGCGATGAGCACTGCGGTATCCGCTGTGAGGCTGTAGCCCTGCGGGGTCTTGATGCGGGCTTCGGCGGTGTTGCCTTCGGCGTCGGAGACTTCGCCCCAGAGCTGGGTGTAGCCTTGGGCGAGTTCCTGGGCGTCGGGGCCGCCGGGGGGGATCCGGCTCAGGAGGAAGCGCTGGACGGGGCCGGCGGCGAGGAGGCCACCAATGAAACGGCTGAGTTTGGCGAAGATGCGCAGGCCGGCGGGGGCGGACATGTAGACCTCGATGTTGGGGATGCCGGTGCTGTGGAAGGCGGTGGAGACGTCGCCCCAGGGGATCGTCATGCAGGTCTTGGTTTTTCCGCCGAAGTCGATGTCGCGCACCTTGTAGGCGCCGGGCACCTTGACGATCTCGCCATCGCGGCGGATGCAGCCGCCGTGCGGAATGTTCTCGACCATGGTCGAGGCCGTGCCGTGCGAGGGGCTGCCGCTGCTGTGGAAGGCGAGGCTGAGCTGCGTGGCGCTGGGGAGTTGCTCTTTCAGGTGCAGGGCGAGGCAGTCGCTGGGGACCACATCGAAGCCGACACCCGGCATGATCATGATGCCGGCTTCCCGGGCCTGGGCGTCCAGCGCGGCCATCGCCTCGAAGACGCTGATCTCGCCGGTGATGTCGAGGTAGTGTACACCATTGCGCAGGCAGCCCTCGGCCATGGCCTGCGCCGTATGCGAAAAGGGACCCGCGCAGTGGATGACGGCCTGCATGCCGGAGAGGCCGGTATCGACGGCGGCCGGATCGTCGAGGCCAAAGGTGCGCACGGCCAGTCCGGTCTCCCGCCCCTGTGCCTCCAGCTTGACCGGGTTGCGCCCCGCCAGCACGGGGGTAATGCCCCGTGCCACCGCGAGGTTAACGATCAACGCGCCGGTGTATCCATAGGAACCGTAGATCAGTATGCCGTCCGCCATGCGCAATCTCCTGTTTGGCGTTACCATAGGCCGCCAGCGGGGGCGCGTCAAATCGATGCGGATTGCGCACCGGGCGCCGTGTTGCTATCATCCTGACAGAAGTTCGCAGGAGTTCCCATGGCCGACGCAATCCGCGAGAATGACGACACCGAGCAGTCAACTGCCGATTCGACTATGATCGCGAGCCTGCGGGAGGATCTGGTGGTGGAGGGCGCGGTCCGGGCCAGCCTGATTGCGCTGTCCGGCTGGGAGATCGGCCGCGAGCTCGAGGTGCATGGCAAGGCGCAGGTCATCGGCCGCAGCGCCCTCGTGAACACCACCGTCGCAGCGCCCTCCGTTTCGCGCGAGCATGCCCGTATCGACCTCGTGGAAGAGGACGGCACCACCAGCTATACCATTACCGATCTGGGCAGCAGCAACGGCACCCGCGTAAACGCCACGCGCACGAGCCATGCCGTGCTACGCAATGGCGACAAGATCCAGATGGGCGACGTGGTCTTCAAGTTCGTCCTGCAGGACGAATACGACCAGCAGTTCCACCAGAACGTCTACCGCGGGATGCACTACGATCAACTCACCGGCCTCCTGAAGATGGAGGCCTTCCGGACCCGCCTGGAGGCGATGATTCGTAATGGCGGAAGCGAGCGCTTTACCCTCGCGATGACGGACCTCGACGGACTCAAGCGGGTCAACGACACCTACGGCCACCTTGCGGGACGGATGATCGTGCGCGAGATGGGCGCGATGATGCGCGAGGCCATTCGCCCGGGCGACATCGCGGCGCTCTACGGTGGCGATGAAGCCATCGTGCTATTTCCGGACACGGAACTGGCGGCCGCTGCCGAAGTGGCGGAGCGCCTGCGGGTGATGATTGCCGAGCGCGTCTTCGAACTCGATGGCCACGCTTTCCAGGTGAGTATCAGCCAGGGGCTGGCCGAGTGGCCGAAGCACGGACAGACCGCCGATGCGCTGATCGCCGCGGCGGACCGTGCGCTCTACGCGGCGAAGGCGGCGGGCCGGAACAACGTGCAACGCGCGGCGAAGTAATCGTCATGCGGGTCATCGTCACCGGCGCGAGCCACGGCATCGGCCAGGGTATCGCCCGCGTGCTCGCACGCAACGGCATGGCCGTGGGCTTGCTGGCGCGTTCCACGGAGAAGCTGGACGCCCTTGCCACAGAGATCCGTGCACACGGGGGAACGGCTTTCTGCGCCCCCTGCGACCTGCGTGATGCCGTATCCACCGCCGGGGCGATCACCAAGCTGACGCAGGATCTCGGCGGCGTAGACGCACTCATCAATAACGCCGGCCTCGTTATCCGCAAGAATGCCTTCGACCTCTCGATGGACGACTGGCACGCCATGGTCGAGACCAACATCAACGGCGTGTTTTATGCCACCCGCGCCGTGTTGCCCGCCATGCGCGCGCAGGGCAGCGGCCACCTGATCAACGTCTCGTCCATATCCGGCAAATTTCCCTTGCCCGGCGGCAGCGCCTACGCAGCGACCAAGTACGCCGTGACCGGCTTCTCGCAATCGCTTTTCCAGGAGGTCCGCGATTTCGGGATCAAGGTGTCCATTGTCTATCCCGGCTCGGTCGACTCCGCGTCGCACCGGCACGATGCCGAAGCGGACCACAGCTGGAAGGTGAGCCCGGAAGAAGTGGGGGAGGCGTGTCTCGGGATCCTGCGGACCGGGCCGGGGAACTGTATCCACGAGTTGGAGATCCGCCCGCTGGCGCGTCCGCCCAAGGCCTAGCGTACCCGCTTTGGTCCTTGCTATAATTACAGTCCTTCGCGGCGGTGCTTGCACTGCCGCGCTTTTTCCATCAACCCCCTGCGCCCCGGGCGCATGATCCAGGAGAACGATCTCATGGCTACCCTTGGAACTGCCGATCGTCCGCTGCGCGTCGCCATCATTGGCAGTGGCCCCAGCGGCTTCTACGCCGCCGACCCGCTGCTCAAGTCGGACACCGTCTGCACCGTGGACATGTTCGACCGCCTGCCCACGCCCTTCGGCCTGGTGCGCGGCGGCGTCGCGCCGGACCATCCGAAGATCCGAAATGTGACGCGCGTCTACGAAAAGATCGCCGATCACGAGAACTTCAGCTTTCTCGGTAACGTGATGATCGGGCGCGATCTCTCGGTCGAGGAACTGCGGAAGCACTACGACGCGATCATCTTCGCCTGCGGCGCGGAGACCGACCGCCGCCTCGGTATCCCCGGGGAAGATCTGCCGGGCAGCCACACGGCGACCTCCTTTGTCGGCTGGTACAACGCGCACCCGGACTACCGTGATCTCGAGTTCGACCTCTCGCAGGAAGTCGCGGTGGTGATCGGCGTGGGCAACGTCGCCATGGACGTGGCGCGCATTCTGGCGAAGACGGCGGATGAATTGAAGACCACCGATATCGCCATTCACGCGCTGGACGCCCTGGCGGAAAGTAAGGTACGCGAAATCCATGTGATCGGTCGGCGCGGACCGGCCCAAGCCGCCTTCACCCCGCTGGAGTTGAAGGAAATGGGCCAGCTCGAAGCGTGCCAGCCGATTATCGACCCGCGCAGCCTGGAATTGGGGCCGCTGAGCGAAGAAGAGCTCTCCGACCACAACCGCGCGCGCAACCTGGAACTGCTCCACGAGTATGCCCAAGTGGAAAATCGGGGCACGCCGCGCAAGCTCGAGATTCCCGGAGAG
>JAUIKJ010000284.1 GCA_030430835.1 Candidatus Hydrogenedentota bacterium | reverse complement strand
CGCCGATGAAGTCGCCCACTGCGTCGCCTTCCTCGCCAGCGACCTCGCCGGCTACATCACCGGCGAAGTCCTCACCATCGACGGCGGCCTGGGGATGTAGTCCAAGAAATAGGGACGGTCACCTATTTTTCGAAACGGCTTGAGAAGGTGCCGCAGCGCTACTGAAAAATAGTGACGGTCCCTATTTTTCCGCACCTCCGCAGGCCACATAGGAGCGGTCCGGGTACCCAACGGGGTACAGCTCTCCAGCCCAGGGTTGGCGACCAACGGGGGCCTACCCTAGGAACACGGTGCGCGCGCCCAACCCTGAAAGGGTTGTGCCCAACCCCACCGCACACGCCAAGTTAACTATCCCCGCTCCGGCTTCGCCTCGCGCTGTAACAAGCCCTGAATCGCTTCGCCCGGCGGCACACCGTCGAACAATACCGCGTGTACCGTCTCCGCGATCGGCATCTCGACGCCTTTGCGTTTCGCGAGCGCCACCGCGGATCGCGTCGTGCGCACCCCTTCCGCCACCATCGGCGAACTCCCGAGGATCGCGTCCAGCGTCTCGCCCTTCGCAATCCGCTCGCCCACGCGCCGGTTCCGCGAATGCCCGCTCATGCAGGTGGTAATCAGATCGCCCATGCCACTCAGCCCCGCGAAGGTCAGCGGGTCCGCGCCGCAGGCCACGCCCAGCCGGGATATCTCCGCCAGTCCCCGCGTCACCAGCGCGGCCTTTGCGTTGTCGCCAAAGCCGAAGCCATCGCAGGCGCCCGCGGCGATCGCGATCACGTTCTTCAACGAACCGCCCAGTTCGACACCCACAATGTCGGGACTCGTATAAACCCGGAAGTTGTCCGCGAAGAAGGCTTGCTGCACGGCGTCACACGCTGCCGCATCCGTACCCGCCGCCACCAGCGATGCGGGCAACCCGCGCCCGACTTCCTCCGCGTGACTCGGACCCGACAAGGCGACCACAGGCCCGCCCGGTGCCACCTCGGTGATCACTTCACTCATGCGCAGCAGGGTCTCGTTCTCGATGCCCTTCGCCACACTCACGCGGATCGCCGACGTCGAGAGTGGGAGGGAGGCCGCCACTGTGCGCATTACATGCGAGGGCACCGCCAGCACATCGATATCCGAATCCTGCGCCGCCTCCGTGACGACGTCCACGTTCTCCGGCAGCAACACCCCGGGCAGGAACACCTTGTTCTCCCGCGTGCGGCGTAGCGTGTCCGGGTCATCCTCCGCGCGGCACCAGATGCGCACGTCGTTCCCGTTCCCCGCCAGCACACACGCCAGCGCCAGCCCCCAACTGCCCGAACCAATGACTTGAACCTTCATCAACCAGCGATCCTATTTTGTCGAGTGCATGAGCTTGCTCATGCCTCGCGGCGCATCGCCGCGAGCCGCGCATGCCAAGGCTTCGTACATCTCACGACCCTGGCGCGCTCTTCGTATTCCGTTCATTCCGCTGCCGGAAGATAGGTTTCCAGCCGTTCCGCAAAGAAATCCCGCGTTTGCGCCAAGCCTTCCGCCAGCGTTACCCGCGGTGCCCAGCCCAGTGTGTTCTTCATGTGTGCGTTGGAGATCGAAACATCGCCCACATCCATCGCCTTCCAGTCCGCCGGCCACGGCACCTGCACCACCCGGCCACGCCCCAGGGTCTCCACCACCTGCGCCGCGAAGCCCGCGATGGCGTGTTCCTCATTCCCCGCGGCGAAGAAGACCTCGCCCCGCATGCGATCCGCCGTCACCGGCGCGAGCAGCGCCTCGATACAGTCGTCGACAAAGAGCATGTTCCGGCGTTGCGCGCCCTCGCCGTAGATCGTGAGGTCCTTGTCCTGCAACGCCAGGCCAATGAAGTAGTTCAACACCCCCGCATCGCTGCTCTGAATCTTCGCGCGCGGACCATACACATTGCTCAGCCGCACCACCGCCGTGCGCAGGCCATGCACATGGTGGTAGATGAGGTGGTACTTCTCCGCCACGCTCTTGTTCGCGGAGTAGACGTCGAGTGGGAATTCCGGGTGCGCTTCGTCAATAGGCGCGTGGAGCATCGGTCCGCATTGTGTACTCGTCCCTGCATAGACCACCCGCGCCCCCGGGTTCTCCCGTCGCACCGATTCCAGCACGTTCATCGTGCCCTTGCAGTTGATCGCGATGTCGAGATACGGGTCCTGCAGGGAGTACGCGTGCGAAGTATGTCCCGCGAGGTGGAAGATCAGGTCCTGTCCCTGAATCGCCTGGTTCACCAGCTTCTCGTCGCGGATGTCGTTGTGTACGACCTTGATGCGCGACTCGTAGCCTGCGAGGTTCGCGAGGTTGCCGCCGCCGTGCGCCATCAGCGAGTCATAGACCGTGACCGTGGCCCCCGCATCCGCACAGCGAATCGCCAGATTACTCCCAATGAAGCCCAGGCCCCCGAGCACCAGCACCCGCGTACCCGCGAGGCTCGCATCCCCGGTCATTGCGGAATCGTCTCCAGGATACGGACCCCCGCGCTCGTGCCGATGCGCGTGGCGCCCGCTTCGATCATCGCGATCGCATCCGAATAGGCGCGGATACCGCCCGCGGCCTTCACGCCGAGCTTCCCGCCGACCGCCGCCGCCATCAGTTCCACGTCATCCACGGTCGCGCCACCCTCACCGTAGCCGGTCGAGGTCTTCACGAAGGCCGCGCCCGCGATCGCACTCATCTTGCAGACGGCTTCCTTCTCGTTGTCGTTCAGATAACTGCACTCCAGAATCACCTTCACCGGCGTGCCCTTCACCGCGTTCACGATCGCGCGGATCTCTTTCTCGACGAAGGGCGCATAGCCCGATTTCAGCGCGCCGATATTGATCACCATGTCGATCTCGGTCGCGCCGTTCTTCACCGCCTCCTTCGCTTCCTCCACCTTCAATGGTGCCGTGTTCGCGCCCAGCGGAAAGCCGATGCAGGTGCACACGCCCACCTCCGTTCCCGCCAGCCGCCGTGCGCAATACGAGGTCCACACCGGATTGATCGCCACCGTGGCAAAACCGTACTCCCGCGCTTCGTCGCACAGTTCCTTCAGGTCCGTCTCTGTCGCATAGGCGCGGAGCTGCGTGTGGTCGATCATCGCCGCCAACTGTCGTGTATTCAGCGTCATCGATTTTCCTATTCAATCCTATGGGTGATTGGACATGTCGCCAGCCCAGGGCTCCGCTCGATGGCTAACGCGCCGACAAGTTGGTGTGCGCAGCGACCCGGTCGATGCTGGCCGTAATTGTGAGCATCTTTACGGTCGGCAGGCAAATGCGCCCCATTTTACGTCCACCGGCTAGGAATCCTCATCCGACTCCGTGGCCTCGGGCGTCGCCATCAAATCGCCGACTTGAATGGCCAGGATGACCTGGAGTGTGACGGCGATGGCTGCGAGGCCCCACAGAATCCAGACGAAACCCTGCCAGCGGCTCGGAAGATCCAAGCTGGAATACAAGCGCATCAAATCTTGCGAGGGGCTCCGAATGACGACCGGGATCGCAAGGAGTGGAACAATCGTGGACACGATAGGAAAGAGGTACTCGATCCGAAAACGAAATCCGACGGATTCCGCGTGTGCCAGGCGCTGACGCCGCAAGCGTGTCTCCCAACCCTCGTACGCGGGATCGCCGAGCGCGGCCTTGATGCGCGGTTCGATTTCTTCCCGGATGTAATCTGCCGCGCGCATGATGGCACACTGGTGCTTGTAGTGCACCAAGGCAATCACATAGGTGCTCAAAGGAATCAGCAACAAACTCCAACTTCGTCCGGGGACGGCCGCGGAAAAACCGAGGATGGCGCCCGTAAAAGCCATCAGCCAGTATAGGCATTGCATCTGATCTTTGCTTCGACGATCGATTTCCGATCGAAGTGCTCCAAACTCCATGCTCAGCCACTGGGAATACCCGCTGCTCATTGTTACTCCGGTCAGGATCGTGTGATCGGCTTGATTGCCTTGCAAGGCTACTGCAACAGGCGCGTTTCTCGTTCCCAAGCTCCCGCTTGGGAACGCAATTGTCCCCGAAGCTCCGCTTCGTCCGCGTCTGGCAAAGCAGAGCTTTGCGAACACGTGCGTTCCCAAGCGGGAGCTTGGGAACGAGGGAGAACGACGGAGACGAGGGAAGCACCTCTCGCACTGTTTTCAATTGCCCGTCGAGTCTACTCAAGCCCATGCGTTGATTGCCACCATCCACGTTGATATTCTCCAGTGCAACCCTTGGGAGGCGGTATGGAAGAAACAGAACAGTTGGAAGCACTCGCGCGGCAGCCCTTAGGCTCCCGCATCCTTGGTTATCTCAAGATGACCGGCCCCGGATACATGCAGAGCGCCATGACTCTCGGCGGCGGCTCCATTGCCGCCTGCATGACCT
>JAUIKJ010000283.1 GCA_030430835.1 Candidatus Hydrogenedentota bacterium | reverse complement strand
CGTTGCGCTTCCGTCGCGTCGGGGAAGGGGAAGGTCTCGAAGCAGCGGGTCTTGACGTAGACAGGTCGATCCTCCAATAGGCTTCCTTGAGATGCCGCCCAAACCAGATGAATATGGCTTGATAAAACGCCCAAACTCCATGCGTCCGTCAGCGCAATAGCGAGTAGCTTGTTGTCCGGCAGAATGCTCTCGTCCAGAAACACGAAAAAGCGGTGCTTGGAGGTTTCGACAGTGGCGATGTAACGAGAGAGGCCCTTGAGCATCTTTCGAAGTTTCGGATTAGTCTCTCCGAATAGCCACCAGTTTTCCCGACGGGATTGTCTTCGATTCAAATCCCGTTCCGGTTTTACACGATCCAAAACCCACTGATATACAGCAGGAAATTTCGAACGGGCGTCTTCCGAACTTAACCCGAATAAATCGATCACCATAACATCTCGCGACTCTTGACTCAGATCGCGACCATTTCGATAGTGCCTAATGACTCGTTCGGCTCCCGCAATCGTGTTGAGCCCGAGCGAAACCGCTTCTTCGTGCGTAACGATAAATCCCGCACCAAAGAGACTTACGCCGCGATTACTGAGATCTTCATTGGCATCAAGGCCAACAGCCCCGTTCACGTTCACCCCGACCTTCAAATCCGCGAAAATTTTTCCCGGCGTATCGCGAAACAGGACCAGCGCGTGATCGCCGTCACTCTTGCTCTCGTCGATGCTTTCTTTCAGCACGCCCTCGTGCGCGCCCGCCGCACCGACGGTCATGCTGATGCGCACCGCCGCACCCTCTTCGGCATCCACCCAGGGATGATCGGGAATCGCGAAGAGAATCGAAAGCGGCTTCTTGTCGCTCAGGTGCCGCTCGACCACCCGCCGGTTGAAGGTCTGCCGCAGGCTGTTCGTGGCGATGAACCCGAAGCGCCGGATTGTTCCCGCACGGCAGAGGTCGCCCGCATGGTCCCACCAGTACATGACGAAGTCCGAGGACTCCGGCACGGTCTTGATGGTCTTGCGGATGGTCTCGGTGTAGCCATCGCCCAGGGCGTCGCGCATGCGCGATGCGCCAATAAACGGCGGATTCCCCACCACAAACTCCGCCTCCGGCCAGACGGCCGGGCGCGGGTTGGTGTAGCGGTAGACCGGCGTGCGCGCCGATTCGTCGGGCACGTCTTCCCCGGTCACGGGGTGCTGCTTCATCGTGCGCCCGTCCCAGCGGGTGACGGGCTGGTTGGTATCGGGGTCGACGACGATCTCCTCCTTATCATAGGCGAGGACGGCGTCGCGGCATTCGATGTTCTTGAAATCCTTGATGACGGGTTCCGGCGGCTGCACGCCGCCGTGGGTGCGGTAGTGCCACTGGAGATAGCCGATCCAGAGGACGAGCACCGCGATGGTGGCGGCGCGGGGATTGATCTCGATGCCGAGCAACTGGTGGGGATCGACGGTGAGGCCTTCCGATTCGAGCAGCGCGGCTTCGCCGGGGTCGAGTTCCTGGAGCAGGCCGAGCACCTCGCCTTCGATCCGCTTGAGGTGTTCCAGCGCGACATAAAGGAAGTTGCCGGAGCCGCAGGCGGGATCGAGGATGCGCACCTCGCAGAGCCGCTTGAGGAAGGCCTTGAGGGTCTTCGCCGCGCCCTTCTCTTCGGCAGCGGCCTTGTTCTCCAGCTTGTGCGCCTTGTCGCTGGTTTTCGCGGCGGCATCGCCGGTCTTGGCCGCCTCGCGGATGTCCGCCGCCTCCGCGTGGAGCGTTTCGGCCTCGGCCATCTGCAGCGACACGGCGGCCTGCACGCCCGCCCATTCTTCGCGCAGCGGCTCGACAATCGTCGGCAGCACCAGCCGCTCGACGTAGGCGCGCGGGGTGTAGTGCGCGCCGAGCTTGTGGCGTTCGTGCGGATCGAGGGCGCGTTCGAGGAGCGTGCCGAAGATCGCCGGTTCCACGTCGCGCCATTGGCGTTCCGCCGCTTCGATCAGCAGTTCGAGCTGGTCGCCGTTCAGCGGCAGCGCATGCGGCTCGGCGAAGAGCCCGCCGTTGAAACGCAGCAGAGTTTCCATGAAGCCGGAGTGAAAGCCGCCGGTGTTCATCACGCGCCAGAGATCTTCGATGGCGGGCTGGAACTTCTCCGGCGCGCCGCGCATCTGGCGGAGGAGTCCGGTGAACTTGTCCTTGGGCAGCAGTTGCACGTCTTCGGCGAACATGGTAAACAGGCAGCGCATGAGGAAACCGGCCACGGCCTTGGGCCGGTGATCCGCCGCCTCCAGCGATTTCGCCAGCTTCGCCAGACGATCCGCGATCTCGCGGGTGACCTGTGCGCTGCGGCGCGAGGGATCCAGCGCCAGCGGATCGGTCCACAGCAGCCGGAGCCGTTCGCGGATCTCTTCGCGGTGGAGGTCTTCCAGCAGGATCCGGTGGCTGCGCGGGTCGGGATAGGGGACGTAGGCGCCGCCGGTGCGGGTGAATTCGCTGTAAAGCTCGATGCAATGCCCCACGTCCACCACGACCACAAAGGGCGGGCGGCCTTCCTCCGCCGAGAGCGCGCGGGCATAGCCCTGCGCCTGGGCGTGGGCTTTGGTCAGCGCCGTGTCCCACGCGCCGGTGCCGCGCGTGCCGTGGCCCTGGCGGCGCCGCTTGCGGCGCGCCGCGGCGGCACTGGACAGCGGCTGCGCGTCCTCCTCCGCCTCCACCCCCTGCTTCGTCTCCAGCACGAAACACCCGCGCTTGTAGAGATCGATGAAGCCCGTCGTGTGGTGGCCATCCGCATGGTGAAACACGAAGACGTAGGCGTTTTCCGCGGCCTCGGGTCCGGCGGGTTCCGGCCGGGGCACGCCCAGTACATCACACAGCTCGGCGAGGAAGAGCTGCGCGTTGCTCCGCTCGCCGCCACCGGAGGCGCGGTAGCGCGCGATAAATGAATCGATACCCGAATCGGTCATAAGAATTGGGTCCCTTCCGCGCGCGGTATCCTAGCAAACCGATGCAGCCGGAGGTGAACCGGGCGGGGGAGGAGGGTTTCGCTGCGTGTGGCTGTGTGGTCGCACAGCATTGCGCCGGGGCGCGCAATACCGTGGCACCCGGAGCAAGATTTCTCGCCTTCGCTCGAAATGACAATGTTTGCGCGGGCCCTGCTGTGGGCGGGTTTCTCGACCCGCCCACGCAATGGACCGAAGGTCTGTGGCTGTGTGGTCGCACAGCACTGCGCCGGGGCGCGCAATACCGTGGCACCCGGAGCAAGATTTCTCGCCTTCGCTCGAAATGACAATGTTTGCGCGGGCCCTGCTGTGGGCGGGTCTCCCGACCCGCCCACGCAATGGAGCGAAGGTCTCAAGAAAAAGGGAGCTTGATCGCTTTGAGACCTTCGGTCGACGGAGTGGCGCGGTCGGGAAACCGCGCCACATCACAGGCACCCGGATGGGATTCGCCGTGGCGGGCGTCGCGTTACTTCGCAAACACCGGCGCGCGGCCTTCGAGCAGCGCGGTCAATCCTTCGCCCAGGTATTCATCCCCCGCGAAGAGGCCGAACTCGTGGGTGGCGTCGTCGTCGCCCTGCAGCATGCCGTCGATGCGTTCGAGGATGGGGCCGCGGATGCCTTCCTTGATACTGCGGAGCACCGCAGGACTCAAGCGCGTAATCCGGTCGATCTGTTTCTGCACCATCGCCTCGAGTTTATCCGCTGGCGCGATGCCGTCGGCGAGACCCGCTTCGAGGCAGAGCTTCGCATTGAGGTTCTTGCCCATCATCGTCACTTCGACGAGCCAGTTGGGCTGGCAGAAGACGCGGAGCATCTCGGTCGCGCCCGCGGGAATGGGCACGCCGACCTTCGCCTCGGCGAAACAGATGCGCCCCTTGTCTTCGTCGATATAACGGAAGTCGGAAAGTACGGCGAGCACCGCGCCACCCGCCATCGCCGGACCATTGATCACGGAGATATGCGGCTTCATGCAGCCGTAGATCCCCTGCATCATCCGGCCCACCGCACGGAACACGTCGATGCGATCGTGCTGCGACAGGCTCAGCATGTGCGCCGGGTCGAGGCCGTTGCCGAAGATCCCGTCCACGCCCGATCGCGTCACCATCACCCGCGTCTCCGGGTGCGCGTCCGCCGCCTGATGCGCCACCAGCAGCGCATCCAGCGTCGCCGCGTCCATCAGGTTTAGCGGCGGCTTGTTAAAGGTAATCGTCGAGACCAGGCCCACGTGTTGCACCGTGACGTGATCACTCATGTCGCTCTCCTCGAGAATATATCTACCGTTCGTAAAGGAGCAAAGCTAACACGATTCCCAGGTGGTGTCCACCACCCCCGTGGTCTCGCTACGACGAACCGTCCCACCGCTACGAACCGCAGCGCCACCACGAACCGCCCGAAGCCCGTG
>JAUIKJ010000282.1 GCA_030430835.1 Candidatus Hydrogenedentota bacterium | reverse complement strand
CACCGCACCGTCGACGCGCAGCATCACGCCGCAGAGTAGCCGCTCTGCGGCCCCGAGCCGCAGCAGCGCGCCGTCACCGCGCATCAGCAGCCCGGCGCCCTCGCGCAATATCCAGCCCTCGCCACGGGTAAGCAGCCCGTCGCCACGCCGGGGTATATCCACGGCATCGCCCCGCAGCAGCAGTGGATCATCGCGCAGCTTTAGCGCGCCGTCCCGCTCCTCCCGGCCTTCGGTGGGAGGCGGTGCCAGCCGCAGCGGCATCGGTAGCACGCGCGGCGGTAGCGGACGCTAGACCGAAACCAACGCACCCCGGACCATACGATCAACGACAGAGGAGTGAAGAACATGAAGATACAACGCAACGCCCTCGGTAGCCTCGCCACGCTGGTGGTTGTGCTCGGCGCCGGCGCCTTCCTCGCGGGGTGCCCGGTCACCATCACCCCGCCGCCGGTCGGCTCACAGCAAGACTACGACGAAGGCTTCGACGATGGCTTCGCCGAAGACGGCGAGTACTGGCAGGGCTTCTACGACAGCTACGACACCGTCGATGGCGGCCCGATCTACTACACCGGCAGCGAGATTCCCTACCTCGATGAACTCAGTTATGAGGCCGGCTACTGGGACGGCGTGTGGTACGCGTACAACGACGGCTACTTCGTCGATTACGACTACGCCTTTACCATCGGCTTCAGCGAAGGCTACGACCTCGCTTTCAGCAACACCTGGCCGCAGTTCCTCGCCGGTGATCAGCACCTCGAGTGGCTGGACGGCGGCTTCAGCGATGGCTACAACGACGGCTTCTCCGAGGGCCGCGTCTTCGGCGCCTGGGACTACGACAATGGCTGGCCCTTCGATTGGCTCGATGCGCTGCTCGACTACCGCGAAGGTACCGACCTCGCCATCGGTGGGGTGAGCACCGGCCTCAACGGCCCCGTGATGCTGTATGAATACGGCACCGACCCCTTCGACCTCGTGAAGTCGACCCAGCAGCGCAAGCCGCGCCGCACCGCTTCCCCGGCAATCCGAAAGGGCACGGAGAAGTCCGAGAAGCAGGACATTCCCGCGCTCAGCTACCGCGGCCTGACCAACGACGTCAGCGAAGCACTCAACGTGACCCCGAACCTGTCCCCGCGCAGTGACCAGCAACTGCAACTTGGCACCAGTTGGCTCGACCGTGTGAATGCCTACCGCAACGCCCTCGGCAAGGACGCCAGGAAAAGCGTCAGCCGCGCGGCAGTCAACTAACCCAACCACGCTCCTTTCTCAAGCACCCCGTTTCGCGGCCCTACCGCGGAGCGGGGTGCGCTTGTCTTGGGCGCGAGTTGTGGGTGTGTTGCCATGTTCACGAGAGGTCATGCTTGCCGCGCGTTGTCCTCGTCCCCTTCGAAGAGTGTGCCCGCCGAGCCGGGGGCGCGATGGCGATGGCGCTTGGAGCACGCGAAGACGGATCATCCGCACTCGACCCCTTTGAAGGGGGTGCCCGCAGGGCGGGGGATGTCGGGGCGTTGGCATTGCCCCGAACACGCGGACATCGCCGGGATCGAACATCCCCCCTGAAGCCTCCTTCGAAGGGGGACACGCCCGGTCCCGTGTTAACGTCCGGCGACACGTCAGCGATGTGATTTCTTCATCCTTGCGTGTCCCCTGATGTCGCCCCATCCCACACGCGTCTTGTAGTCCATCGCCTCAACATGAAATCATGCCCATGCAACCACGAAAGGATTTCCCCATGGCCCGCACCCTCTCCACCATGCTGCCCCTCGGCACCCCGGCGCCACACTTCGAACTGCCCGATCCCCACGGCGTCACCCACAGCCTCACCGACTTCGCCGACGCCCGTGCGCTGCTCGTCATGTTCATCTGCAATCACTGCCCCTACGTCAAGCTCATCAAGACGCAGATCGCCCAGATCGCGAAGGCGTACGCGCCCCAGGGCCTCGCCACCGTCGCCATCATGCCGAACGACGTCGCCAACTATCCCGACGACGCGCCCGAACACATGGCCGAGGACATCGTCGAATTCGAGTATGACTTTCCTTACCTCTACGACGAGAGCCAGGAAATCGCCAAGGCCTACCACGCCGCCTGCACCCCCGACTTCTTCCTCTTCGATTCCGAACAGAAACTCGCCTACCGCGGCCAACTCGACGACGCCCGCCCCAAGAACGGCATCGACCCCACCGGCCGCGATCTGCGCCAGGCCCTCGACGCCCTCCTCCACGGCCGCCCCATGCCCGAGGACCAGATCCCCAGCCTCGGTTGCAACATCAAATGGAAACCCGGCAACGAGCCGGAGTACTACACGACACCGATCTAGCCCAAATCGGATGCGCCGCGACCGCGCGACGACGAAAGCCGTGCCGAGATTTGGGTGCAAGACGTGGTCATACTTCCACATCTTCACTTCGGGTTGGCCGCGATCTGCCGCCCTTCCGTGGGCTTCTTCCCGTAGGCCCGGGAATACTACGGATCCATGATGCGTCTCGCGCCGGGTGCATGCCGTCCTCGAACTTCGCTAAGATCACGGGATGAACAACGCCACCCCAGACTTCGATCCCCTGTGTGATGATGCAGCCCTGATCCAGCCCCGCCCTGCCGAGCGCCTGACGGCGCTACAGGCGCTGTGCGGTTCTGCCGCGCTGCCGGACGCCGGGCGCGACTTCAACCTGCATTGCCACAGCACCTACTCCTATAACGGCTACGGCTTGAATCCTGCAGAACTCGCCTGGCGCGGACGGCGTGCCGGGCTCTATGCCATGGGCCTCGTCGATTTCGACGTGCTGGACGGGGTGGAGGAGTTTCTTGCCGCCGCGGAGCTACTCGACCTGCGCGCCTGCGCCTCGATCGAGACGCGTGTCTTCGTGCCGGAACTGGCGGACAAGGTCATCAATTCCCCCGGAGAACCCGGCATCGCCTACCACATGGGCTGCGGCTTCGTGCCCGGTACGGTGCAGGATCAGGCGTTGCTGGATCGGCTCAAGCGTATCGCGCAGGAGCGCACGCGCGGATTGGTCGAGCGCGTCAACGCCTACCTCGACGCCATCGCGCTGGACTTCGAGGCCGATGCCGTCCCCCTGACCCCGGCAGCGAACGTCACCGAACGCCATGTCTGCGAGGCCTACGACCGCAAAGCGCGCGAAGTCTTTCCCGAACCGGCCGCACGCACCGCCTATTGGGCGGAGAAGCTGGGCGCGCCACTGGAAAAGATCGGCGGCATCCTTGACGACCCCGCCACGCTGCAGGGACTCATCCGCGCGAAGACCATGAAGGCTGGTGGCGTGGGCTATGTGCAGCCGGCGGGTCCGGACTTTCCCGGTGTCGCCGAGTTCCATGCCTTCATCCTCGCCAATGGCGCGATCCCCACCCAAGCCTGGCTCGACGGTACCACGGACGGCGAAGCCGACCCCGAGGCGTTGCTCGATTTGATGATGGGCGCCGGCATCGCCGCGGTGAATGTGATTCCGGACCGCAATTGGAATCTCCCCGACCCGGATCAGCGCGCCCTGAAGGCGAAGAAACTTTACGAGTTCGTCGCCGCCGCCAAGGCACGTGACCTGCCCGTGCTCGCGGGCACGGAGATGAACGCGCCGGGTCAGCGCTTCGTAGACGACTTCGACGCGCCGGAGATGGCGCCGCTCTACGAAACTTTTCTGGAGGGCGCGCAGATCCTGCACGCGCATACCCAGCTCCAGGCCCGGGCGGGCATGGGCTACCTCAGCGATTGGGCGACGGCTGCATTCGCGAGCGTGGGGGAGAAGAAGCGCTTCTTTGCCACCGCCGGACAGGCCTTGTCCGCAGCATTCACCCGCGCCGCGCTCGATGCGTCCATGGCACCCGGTACCGTGATCGAGAACCTGCGCCAACCGTGATCCCCGCTGCACGCCTTGCCGTCTTGGGGTATACTGCCAACGTAGCAGGAGCACTTGGCATGTACAGAAAAAACGGATACCTCTCCCTGGCTGTGGTCCTCGTGATTGCGCTCGCCGCGTGCGACGCCATCCCGCCGCCACCCGCCGACCCAAACTCCAAACCAATCCCCAAGAATAAGGAAGAGGTGCTCGCCGAATTGCGCCCGCTCCTCGCGCCCTACCGCAGCATTCTCGCTTCCGGCGGCGGCGCCGGCCTCAGCAATTCGCAGCGTGCCGAGACCCTCGCCGCCATCCGAAGCGCGCAAACGGAATACGGTCAGGAAGAGTACGCCCAGGCGGCCATGCGCGAGATGGGGCAGGAGATCGCCGGCCTCGCCATACAGGCCAAGGAACAGGAACGCTGGCGGCTCGTCGAGGCGCTCATCGATATCCACGAGATCCTTAACCTGCAGAGCTACCTGCTCGACAGCCTCGATCGCCGCGCCGAGGTCATCCTCGCCAAGCCGA
>JAUIKJ010000281.1 GCA_030430835.1 Candidatus Hydrogenedentota bacterium | reverse complement strand
GCCGCTGGTGATCGTGCCCGCCATATACGCGAAACTGATCTGATTGCGCGAGACGCCCCACGCCTCCATCAAGGATTCCGTGAATACCCCCACACCAAAGGTCTGCCCCGGCACACTCGCGACGACGGCAATCACGGAACCGAAGACCATAACCCAACCGTAGTACACGGGAATGCGGCGCGGAGAAAAGGGAAACTCGGCCCAATTGCGTTTGTTGAACAATGTACTTCCTTGCTTTGGGATCGTCAGGCTTCGGCGTGGCCGGTGTGCGGCGCGCATCGTGCCATGCGCACGCTCAACCTTCGCTGCCGCATTCCCACATTTTGACTTCCACCAGCGCGGCGGGATGCGCGGGTGCGGGCGTCAACGTGTCAATCGCGGGACCAGGGCCCAGGCCTTCCTTGACGCGCACACAGACCATGCACTCATTCAAACCACTCTGCGCGTGGGTGGATTCCCGCTTTCGCGGGAATGACGGCCTAGGGGCGTTTACCTACCTGCCACGACGCCACCTGCCCCTCTGCGTCCGACGTCTCCAGCGCACCTCACATCAGCGCGGTATAGCCCTCGCGGTAGGTCGGATACCGGAAAGTGTAGCCGCTTCTGATGAGCCGCGCATTTGAATACTTTCGGTTACCGCCCCGCACGGGCGTCACCATGTCTTCCGCCGCAACCGTTGGTGGCGCATCCAGCCCCAGGGCCGCTGCAATCCAACGCAAGCATGCACACTTCTCGACGGGTTCGCTGTCCGTACCGAGGTAGAGCGCATCCGCGCACGGCAAGGCCATGAGATGCGCAAGCGCACCCGCGCAGTCGTCACGGTGGATATGGTTCAGGACGGCCGTGCGCCCTTCGACGCACCGCGCCGATCCATCGCGCACGCTGTCGATCAGGCGTGTGCGTCCGGGGCCGTATATTCCGCTGAGTCGCATCACGGTCGCCGGAAACCCCGACGCCCACAGCCGCGCCTCGCCTTCGAGCAGCGCGCGCGCCGCGGGCCGCGGCGGTTGGGCCGCGCTGGTCTCGTCGATCCACGTGCCGTCATTCTGACCGTAGACACCGGTGCTCGACGTGAAGAAGATTCGCTGGAGCGTCTGCCTCTCGAGCGCGGCGATCAGGTTCGCGGGTCCGGTCGCGTACGCGGCGCGATACGCCGCCGCCGATCCATCCGCTGCGCTCGCGGTGTAGAAGACGTAATCCAGTCCTTCCGGCAATGGCAGGAGTGACTCCGGCACCGACATATCGGCGGCAAAGTGTTTCACCCCCGCTGGCAGCCTATCCGGATTCCGGCGCAGCCCCCAGACCTCATGCCCCGCCACGACGAGCCGCTCCGCCAAAGCGGAGCCAACGTAGCCGCAACCGGCGATGAGGACGCGGGCCACGACCCTAGCCGTTCGCGCGCTGGAATTCGACCATGAAATCGCGGAGCGCTTCGCAACCGGCCTTCGGCATCGCGTTGTAGATCGATGCACGGCAACCGCCGACAGAGCGGTGGCCCTTAAGTTCGGCCAGCCCCTGTGCCGCGGCATCGGCGATGAACTTCTTTTCGAGTTCTTCGCTGCCGAGGGTGAAGGTCACGTTCATCTGCGAACGGTATTCCTTCACGGCGTGGCCCTTATAGAAGCCGCCGCTGTTGTCGATCGTATCGTAGATCAGTCCGGCCTTGTCGCGATTGATCTTCTCAATGCCTTCGAGGCCGCCCTGGTCCAGCAACCACTTCGTCGTCTTGCCGATGATGTAGATGCCCCAGCAGGGCGGGGTGTTGTAGAGCGAATCGTTGTCGGCCATCACCTTGTAGTCGAGCAGCGAAGGCAGGCCATCCGGCACCTGCTCCAGCATGTCGTCGCGCAGGATCACGACGGCCACGCCCGAGGGGCCCACGTTCTTCTGCGCGCCCGCGTAGAGCATGGCGTATTTCGTGATGTCGAGCGGACGCGACAGGAAATCGGAAGAGCCATCACAGATCAGCGGCTTGCCGCCGACCGCCGGCTCCGTCGGGAACTCAATACCCTGAATGGTCTCGTTCGCGCAGTAGTGGACATAGGCCGCGTTCGCGTCCAGATCGAGGTCGCCGTCGGCCGGCATGCGGTTGAAGTTATCCGCCTCGCCGCTCCAGATCACGCGCGGCGTTCCGTGCTTCTTCGCCTCGCCAATCGCCTTCTTCGCCCAGGAGCCCGAGTGCACGTAGTCCGCAGTGCCGCCATTGAGGAAGTTCATGCCGATCATCGAGAACTGCAGCGTTGCGCCGCCCTGCAGGAACAGCACCTTGTAGTTGTCCGGGAGCTTCAGTAGCTTCTGGATGTTTTCCTTCGCGCCCGCGTGAATCGCGGCGAAGGCCTTGGAGCGGTGGCTGATTTCCATCACGGACGCGCCCGCGCCGGGATAGACCAACAGTTCTTCCTTCACCTCTTCCAGCACAGCCAGCGGCAGGCCGGCCGGTCCCGCGGAAAAATTGTGTGCACGCTGCTCCACGACGCTCTCCTTCTCCGCCACGAGGGGGCGGGCTCGTCAACCGTTTCGGGGTCCAAAAAAGAAGTTCTTCCGGCGGTTCTACAGGCCGGAAGAGGCTTGATAATAGCACCTGGCGGCATGCATACGCCACCGGCGCACACTCATCCGGTGATGAGCCAATCCCCCAGGGCAAGGGCGTCGAGCCCCGCCTGACGGTAGGCCGTGATGGCTTCGGTCGGCGTCTGTACGATGGGCTCCTCGTGGATATTGAAGCTCGTATTGAGCAACAGCGGATCGCCGGTCTGCGCCTTGTAGGCACTTAACAAGCGGTGGAATCCGGGGTTGGTCGCCGCGCGAACCAGCTGCGCGCGCGCCGTGCCGTCCACATGCACCACCCCGGGGAAACGCGTCCGCATCGCATCGGAACAGTTGAAGCAGACCGTCATGAACTCCGCCGTATGCTCCGCGCCGCGCATGTCGCGCAACAGTTCCCCCGCGTCCTCGGCGAGCAGGGCGGGTGCGAAGGGCATGAAGTCGTTGCGGCGCAGTTGCGTATTCAACCGCGAAACCAGCCCGGGGTCCGTGGCGGGCGCGAGCACAGAACGGTTGCCCAGCGCGCGGGGCCCCCACTCCATTCGGCCGGTACACCGCGCGACGATCTTGCCCTCCGCCAGCACGGCGGCGGCGGCGGCTTCGACCGCTTCGTGGCGTGTCCCCGTAACTCCGGCATCGTGCATGGCCACGGTGATCGCGGCGGCGTCGCAATCGTCACCCAGGAAAACATCCGTGATGCGCGCGGGTGCCAGGAATCCTTCGGCACACAAGGCACCAACGGCGTTCCCGCCATCGCCCATATTGGGAAGCACGAAAATATCTTCGACCCCATCGATCTCATGGATTCGCTGGTTGAGCTTCACGTTCCCGAAGATGCCGCCAGCAAGCGCAACCCGGCGCAGGCCAGTCGCCGACACTTCCTCCCGCACAAGCTGCAGCACACCATCTTCCAGGATGGCCTGCGCCCACGCCGCAACGTTCTCCCGGCCGAAACGCGGGAGGAGTTCCTCCCGAATCCAGCGCACGCCGGCGGGCCCGGATGGGCCACGGTAGCGGACGGAGCGATGCTTTACGTTGAAGGGCGACGGCACCGTCACGATACCGGGGTTACCATGGGCCGCAAGACCAGTGAGCTTGCCTTCGTGGCGTGAAGGAATGAATCCGAACGCTTCCGTAAGCATCTCGAAAAAGAGCCCATAGGAAGCGCGCTGCGGCACGGACCAGCGCTGCTGAACGCGACCGCCGGCGCCCGTGTGAAAGGCCAGTGCAATTCCATCGCCCATGCCGTCGGCCGTGAGGATGAGCGCATCCTCGAAACCCGACAGCCCAAAGGCTGCCGCCGCATGGGTTCGATGGTGTTCCACCACGCGCAGGGACGCGCCCCCCATGGCTGCGGGCAGTTGCCGCCGAACCAGTCCCGGCACCAGCGGGCGCGCCATGGCCTGCATCGCGCGGCGACTCGGCGCATAGTTCATGGGCGTATACCGGATGACGACATTACTCAGCCGCCGAACCCAGGTATCGGCACGGTCTTCCTGGAGATCGTGGAAGCCCGACTGCAAGGCCGGGAAGACCCGGAAGAGAAAGGGCGGCGTCAGAATTCCCGCTACACAAACGGCGCCGATATCCTCCGGTGCCACGCCGGTGTAGGCGAACAGTCCTTCGAGTGCACGGTGCGGAAAGCCGCCGTCATTCTTCCGGCGGGTGTAGCGCTCTTCGTTGTTCGCATAGACCAGCGCGCCGCCGTCGCTGAGCGCGACGCCGGAACTGTAGAGGTCCTGACTGATACCGAGTGCGATCACGTCGATTCCCGGAAGGCTGAAGGCCGCTGGAGTCTACTGGCTCCATCGCGACCCCCGCAAACGGTGGCACGGGCCTCAGGCCTGGGTTCGCTCCGCGAGGCACCCCGCAACC
>JAUIKJ010000280.1 GCA_030430835.1 Candidatus Hydrogenedentota bacterium | reverse complement strand
ATAACGGCTTACAACCGGGAAGACTTTGTCGCCCGGTGTGTCCAGTCGATCCTGGACGACGCGGGGGAAGGGCTGGAGGTCCGGGTGCTGGTGATGGACAACGGCTCGACCGACGGTACCCCGCGCGCCGCGGCGCTGGGTCCTTCGGTGGAGGTGCATCGCACCGAGGACAACCGGCACATCGTCGAAGTGCTCAACCGCGGCCTCGCGATGGCGTTGGCGGATCCGGATACGGACTACGTTGTCGCAATGAACGAAGACACCATGTACCCGCCCGGGTCCCTGCGCGAACTCGTGGCGGTCGCGGATGCGCATCCGGAGAGTCTCGTTACCCCGCTGCAGATGAACTACCGCGCGCCAGAAGAGATCGATGCGAACATGCTCGGCCACGTGCGCCAGGTGCCGGGCCTCCTTGCGGCCCTTGAGGGAAAGGCTGAACTCGAACGCGTCTATGACCTCCCCACGATCATCGGCGCCTGCGTGCTCGCGCGCCGCGCGGTGTGGGAGCGTGTAGGGAACTTCGATCCACTCTTCTGGTTCTACGGCATCGACGATGACCTTTGCACGCGCGCGCGCTGGCTCGGTTGCCGCCTCTTGCTCGCCCCCCAGGCGCGCCTCTACCACGCACACGGAAAACTCAACGAAGATCCCGAATCACCGGACCGCCCGGCGCGCACGCGCAAGTGGCGCTACGAACTTCAGGCCCGCTATCTCTTCAAGCTGAAGAATCCGGCGCGCAGTCTCTTCGGGGCCTACCTCGACGCGAAGATGCTCATGTTCGAAACCATCTTCGGTTGTCTGCGCAATCTCTGGCCGGCCGGCGCACTGCATGCCATCGCGATCTATCTGGGGCTCGCGCTGCAGTTACCCCAGGTCGCCGCCGCGCGCCGCCGCGATTTTGATCCCGCCAATCGCCTGAAGGCCTGAAGCACGTAGCGTCGGCACGGAAGGTCTCTGCTGAAACGCTGATCTCGACGAGCCGATTCGACTGCGGCCGTCATGCTCGCGAACGCGGGCATCCACACACGCGGCCCATGGTCTTGATTGGACAGTAGAAACGGAATCGCGCCGTCAAGTTCGTGCGTCCCCGGTTCGCGTTCAGAAAGGTCACCTGTCTCTGCGCGTCTGCAACGCGGTCCTGGATGCCCGCGTTCGTGAGCATGACGTATTCTCGGGCCGTAGCACAGCCCACAAGCATGAGAGAGATTCGACGTATCGTCATTCCCGCGCAGGCGGGAATCCAGAAAGCGCAGCGGTACCACTTCAATTCTCGTTTCCGCGAAGTGCGCGAGCGATTGCCACGTCAGACAAGGTGTTCCAGCGCTACTGTCCGTTCTCTGAATTCCCGCCTGCGCGGGGAATGACTGTGGAGATGGTTCTAGATTTGCCAATATCGTCGACTTGTGATCTATATGGGAAGCCCGCAGAACGACAAGCGCGTTGCGTCGAAATCAAGCGAAATCCTTGAACACGTCCTCTTCGTCCACCTCGGTGGACCCTTCGATGAATTCGTCCCAGAAGTCCGCGTCGTCGCCGCCTTCGACATCCGCGGCGACCGGCGCCGCGGCAACTTCCTGATCATCCCCCGCCAACAGGCCCGCTTCCAGCAGCTTGTCCGCCGCCTCGCGAATCACCGCGAAGGGGATGCCCGAACCCTCGGCGATCGTGATGAGATCGTGCTCGCCGTCGGAATAATTGAGTACCCAGAGCATTGCGAGCTCGAATATCTTCGTATCCGTCTGTCCCCCTACCGCGCCGTAGAGTCCGCGCCGGCCCAGTTGCGGTTCGCCGTAGGGCGCGGTATTGACGTAGGCCGCATTGCCTTCCAGCACGGCGACGACGCGCAGGAGCTTTTCCAATGAGTCGGCAAGATATTCCGGCTGCACGATGTCCAGGTTGTCGTTCGAGCTGTGGTATTCCGCGTAGCCGCCGGGCCCCGAGCGCATGAAACAGCCTACGGGCAGCTTGAAGCCGGGCGAGTTGTACTGGCGCTCATCATAGCCATAAGGAGAGAAACCCAGCACGGCATGCGGCGCACCGGTCTCCTCGAAGATCAGTTCCACTGCCCGATCGATCGCGGCATAGCCCTCGCGCGTGCGCTTGTAGCTGAGCTCGCCCGCATCGCCCACGCAGGCCAACACGAGCCCGTGGCGCAAGCGGTCAACCCGATCCCGGTTCTTCGCCAGCCACGCAATCGCGCCGATGGTCCCCGGCGCGAAGACGAAGCGGTAGGTGTAGCGCCGGTCAATGTCGCGCAGTTGCTCTGCCAGAGCCACCGCCAGGGCAATCCCGGACAGGTTGTCATTCGCCAGCGAGGGATGACATACGTGCGCGGAAATCAGCACCTCCTCGTCGCCCGGGCCGGGCAGCACGCATTCCCCGTAGGTAAGTGCGCCATCCTTAAGTTCCGAGTCGATGACTGCGCGATAGATTCCTTCCGGAAAACGCTCCAGCACGTTGTGCGCGAGACAGAAGCCCCACTGCTCCTTGTAGTACGAGGTGCGGTAGGGGATGGTCTCCGGGTCTTCCGGCCGGGTGTAACAGTGCTGCTTGAGTTCTTCCAGTGGCAGCGTTGTATCCACGGGCACGCTGTACCCGAGTACGTGCAGATTGTGATCGGCGAAGTCGACGACCCGCGTACCGTCCGGCCCTTCGATATAGCCGCCGCGAATGTTCCATTCCTTCGGCGCCGTCCAGTCCAGCAGCGGGGTGCCCGTCGGTATTTCCGTGATGCTCAGCGGAATCCGCTCGCCGATGCGGTGCAGGGTCTCCCGCACGCCGTCGCCCGTAATGCTCCGGCAAATTGGATAGAGTTCCGCCACGAGCGCCTTCATGCGCTCGCCCAGCGGTCCGGTGTCGATATCGTTCAGCACATTCGCCTTGGCCATGTCTTACTCCGATTCCTTACGCGCAGCCGGATTCCGCTGCGGACCAATATTGATCTCCGTGAGCTCCGTCGTATCGGGCATCTTCAACGCGCCGGCCACCGCTTTCGCCACGTCTTCGGGCGTGGGCAACAGTTCCGGCCGATAGGCGATCCCCGCGGCCTCGCAGAGCCCAGCCTGCATGGGCGTGGCAATTCTGCCAGGAAACACGCTGAGCACCCGGATGCCGTCGCTGCCGACCTCCGCCCGCAGGCCGTCGGCCAGCGCGCGCAACGCCGCCTTGGTTGCTCCATAGTGGGCCATACCCGGTGGCGGATGCAGCCCTGCGCGCGAGTTAACAAACACCACGTCGCCCGCGGAGGTCTTCAGTGCCGGCAGGAGCCGTTGCGTGAGGACGCAGGGCGCATGGGTGTTGATGCGCCACATTCGGTCCAGCAGCGATATTGGCGTGTCAGCGAGGGCGCCGTAGCCAACCAGGCCCGCACTGTGAATCAGAATGTCGATACCGCCAAGATCTTCCTCGGCCGTCTCCGCGAGCCACCCGACCTCCTCGTCGATGGTCAGATCGGCGGTGTAGCGCCACACATCCACTCCGCGCTGCGCCGCGAAATCGCCGACCTGTTTCAAGCGCTCGTCGTTACGGCCACTGAGAGCGAGATGGACGCCCTGCTGGGCCAGTGTCCGCGCAATCGCCGCGCCGATGCCGCTGCTCGCGCCTGTTATCAGCGCCGTCTTGTCTTGGAGGACACTGCTCATGCGCCTGCACCAAAGTCCGGGGCATCGCGATCCCGATCGGCAATGACCGTCACGGGCTCCGGCCACGCAATACCAAAGGCCGGATCATTCCACCGCAACGTACGCCCCGCGTCCGGCACGTAGAATTGGCCCATCTGGTAGAAGGCTTCCGTGTCGTCTGCAAGCGTGATAAAGCCGTGGGCGAAGCCCTTGGGGATGTACAGCATCCGCCGGTTGTCCTCCGTCAGGTCCACCCCGACATGACGCCGGTACGCGGGGGAGTCCGGGCGAAGATCGATGATCACGTCGTGCAATGCGCCGCGGGTGCAGCGCACGAGTTTCTCTTCCTCGTGCGGACTTGCCTGGTAGTGCATGCCGCGCAGCGTGCCGCGCCGGTGATTGAAGGAAACATTGCACTGGACCCAGCGCGTCTGCAGGCCGTGCGCAGCAAACTCTTGCTCGCAGAAACTGCGCGCGAAGAAGCCGCGCTCGTCCTCGTGGCGCGCAATATCGATGATATAGGCGCCCGGCAGTGAAGTCTCGGTGAAGATCAAGGGGTCGTCCTCCGGCGGCAAGCCTAGCATGCCCCGCGCCCCGCCGAAAAGGCGCGCGCGTGAACGCTCCGTCTGCATTTGCTATGCTTTCGGCCAACACGGAGCCGGGCGGGAGACACATGCGGATAGCGATTCTGGGAATACGCGGCGTGCCCGCGAAGTACGGCGGCCTGGAAACCTGCGCGGAAGAGGTGGGTGCCCGGCTCGTCGAACGGGGTCACGAGGTATTCTGCTACTGCCGCAGCGGTTCCGAGGACGATACGCTTACGGAATGGCGC
>JAUIKJ010000279.1 GCA_030430835.1 Candidatus Hydrogenedentota bacterium | reverse complement strand
CTTCGAAGGGGGATTGAGGGGGATGTAGTCTCCGACGCGTACCGCCGCGCCCCCGTCATCGCCGACGCCCCAACATCCCCCGCCCTGCGGGCACCCCCTTCAAAGGGGGACGAAGCCCGATTCGACCTGAGCGTGACCAATGCCCCCGCCTCCTCAAGCTTGGCACGATCTCCCGGCCACAACTTCACATTCGCCCACAACCCCAAGATCAAAGTCCCCCTTCGAAGGGGGATTGAGGGGGATGTTAACCCCAACACAAAAAACCTGAGCCGTACACAACGCTTTACACCAGCGATTGGCGCGCCCTCACACCCAGCCCGTTTGACCCGCCCCAGCCGTTGTGCTTTCATGACGGCGTCTCACCCACGACAACAGGAGTCCAGCCGTGCTCTTCTGGGAACTTCCCTTCCTGCTCTTCCTGGTGATAGCCGCCTTCGCCTACACCGCCAACACCGCCTACCGAAACGACCCGCCCGTCCCGCGCTGGGCCGCCTTGCTCGCCGTGCTGTGCCTCGCAATCCTGTGGCTACGCGAAGAACTCCGTTGGCAACTCTATCCCGCCTACCTGCTCGCGCTGCTCTACTTCGTCCTGTCCTTCATCGCGCGAAACTATCTCCGCCTCCGCCGCGCGTCCTGGGTCGCACACACCGCCCTCGCCAAGACCATGTCGATCATCGTGTGCTTCTCCATCCTCCTCGCGTGGACCCTCCCCGTCATGGACCTGCCCGTGCCCACCGGACCACACGCCATCGGTACTGCCAGCTACTACTTTCAGGACACCGCACGGAAAGAGATCTACACCGCCGATCCGGACGACACCCGCGAGGTTATGGTGCAAGTGTGGTACCCCGCCGCGCCCGACGCAGACGCAGCCCCCGGTCCCTACCTGCAAGACCTCCCGGCGCTTGCGCCGATCATTACGCAGAACCTCGTGCCCGGCCGCGCGATGCCGGGATTCATGCTCGATCACCTCGCCCTCGTGGCATCCAACGCCTACCCGGATGCGCCCATCTCCGGTGACCACGAGCGCTTCCCCGTGCTCATCTACTCCCACGGCTGGACCGGCTTCCGCAACGTCGCCGTGGACGAATGCGAAGCCCTCGCAAGCCACGGCTACATCGTCTTCGCGCCCGACCACAGCTACGGCGCCATGGGCACCGTATTCCCCGATGGCCGCGTCGCCGCGCTCAATCGAAAGGCCATGCCGCCCGATGAACCGGCCGACGCGCGGCAGGCGGGCATCGAACTGCTCGTCGACACCTACGCCGGCGACGTTCGCATGCTCATCGATCTGCTCTACCGCATGCATGCCGGCGAGATGGATTCGCCCCTCGCCGGGCGGCTCGACCTCGACCGTATCGGCCTCTTCGGCCACTCCACCGGCGGCGGCGCGATCACCGAGGTCTACCTGACCGACCCGCGCGTCAAGGCCGCCGTCGGCCTCGATCCCTGGGTCGTCCCCGTCTCACCCGAACTGCGCAAGGTACACGTGAGCAAGCCCTACCTCGCTCTGCGCAGCGAAGGCTGGATCGAGCGTGGGGGAGAGAACACCACCATCCTCAACGCCATGCTGTCCAACTTCGGCAACCACGCCTACGACTGGTACCTCGCCGGATCACAGCACGAAGACTTCACCCTGCTGCCGCTCCTGTCGCCCGCCTTCGGCTGGATCGGGCGCACCGGACCCATCGCGCCCTACCGCGCGCTCGAAGTAACCGATGCCACCCTCGTCGCTTTCTTCGACCAATTCCTCCGCAACGATCCCGTTATCGATCTCGAGAATCCATCGGTATCCTATCCGGAACTCATCCAAACGCCCGAGGGTCAATGAGAATTCTCGCCATCGTCCTGATCGCCCTTGCCGCCGGAATCGCTGGCGGCGTCGGCGGCACCTGGCTCTTCCTGCAGATGGTTGCGTCCGCCCCCAGTCCCGATGCGCCTCCGTCCTACGACGAGTTTCGCGACGAGATCACCGCGCTGAAGAACGGCACCACCCAGACCCGCGTCCCCGCCGTCGTCGAGCGCTACATCGCAGACAAGCTCCAGCGCGTGCCCTATGCCGAACGCGCCGGCACCGCCGACCACGCGCTCATCGCCGACACCGCCAAGGAAGCCGACTTCGCACAGGAAGCCGCGCGCGCCGAAGAAGCGACCCACGCGCTCGAAGCCGACATCGCCGCCAAGGCCGACGAGGCCGTCACCGCCGCGCACGCCACCGTCGCCGACAGCGCGGACGAAGCCCTCTACGCCGCCGAGGCTGGCGTGGCCACCCGTGCCGACGAAGCGGAAGAAGCCAAGTTCGCCCGCGAATCGCGCAACCGCGAACGCTATTACCTCGCCGACCGCACCGCCCTCGGCGTCGTCGACGAAGAAGACGAAGCCTCGCGCCAGGCCAACTTCCGCCGCTCTGGCCTCGCCAGCGTCGAGACCCGCCGCTCCAACCTCGTCGAAGCGCTCCGCATCGCCATCGAGCTCGAAGCCAACCGCCCCGTCTACGTCGCCCTCGGCAACGGCCAGCTCGAACTCGACGCCGCCAGCGCCGGCGAATTCTTCATCCTCCGCGACGGCAACCCCGTCTTCCGCGGCGAACTCTCCAACCCCTCCGATCGCGATCCCTTCCGCGTACCCGCTGGCGCCGTCAGCACCATCGACACCCCCGGCCCCGGCGTCCACGAATACCAAATCCAAATCACCGCCCAAGACGGCCGCATCGCCCTCCGCGAAGTGCAACTGCTGGCGATTCAGCTGTAGCCATGAACTTTGCCCCGATCCGGACGTACTAGAAATGGACGACCGGAGCGATGAAGACCTGCTGATCCTGGCGCGCGACGGGGAGGACCGGGCCTTCGCGATGCTGGTCCACCGCTACGAAGCGCCCCTGTTCAACTACCTCCGGCGCATGCTCGGCAATGCCGCCGATGCCGAGGAAATCTTCCAGGAAACCTTCATGCGCGTACACATCAACCAGCATCGCTTCCGGGCCACGGCGCCTTTTAAACCCTGGCTCTACCGCATCGCCACCAATGCCGCGCGTGACCGCCTGCGCTACCGCAGGCGCCGTCCCGCCGTAGCACTCGAAGAAATTGCGCTCGGCGAGACAATCGCAGCGCCTTCCGCCGGTCCCGCCGATCACGCCGCCGCCAAGGAAACCGCCGCGCGGCTGGAGGCCGCCGTCGCGAAGCTGCCCCTGAAGCAACGCGCCGTATTCCTCATGGCGCGCTACGACGAAATGCCCTACGCCGATATCGCGCGCACCCTGCGCGTACCCGTCGGCACCGTAAAATCACGCATGAACAAGGCGGTCAAGTTTCTCCTGGCCGAGATGGACGATGAGCGGTAACGATCCCAAAGAACGCGCCATGCGCGACCAACTGCGCGCCTACCTGCTTGGTACGTTGGACGATGCCACCCGCGCAGAAGTGGACAAGCGAATCTGGGATGAGCCTGAATGGGCGACCGCCTTGGGGGAGGAACGGGAGCGCCTCGCCGTGCCGGATCTACGTTCACACAAGAGGCCGTCTGATGGGTCGACCCAGAAGGCAAACACCGTATTCGTCCCTGTTTTCTTGTCACTAGCCTTTGTAGTGGTGGTGCTCTGCTTCGCGTTGCTTTACTCTGACGTGGTCCCGCGACTCCGGGAAGCTGCGAGCAAAGCTTCAGCGGAAAACAACTTCAAACAATGGGGGATCGTGTTCAATATCTATGCAAGCGAGTCAAAGAGCGAGCGTTTTCCACCGGCAGTCGAGATCGATGGCCTGTGGGTGCCCGACCTTCGGGTGCTCTATCCAGTCTATCTAAACGAAGCATCTATCTGTATCTGCCCGAATATGGATAGTGAGAATCTTCAAGAAGCGCTCCGCGCCGCGCTGGAGCGGGAGCCACCGGACTGGGACACTGCACACAGAATTGCAGGGCGTGGTCTCATCTATACCGGTTTCGCGATGACTACCAATCAAGAGATAAGTGACTTTGGAGAACAAATTCAAACGGTACGTTCTGCACCGGACGAAGATCTCCAAGTCGGTAAGAACACGATTTATCGCTTGCGCTCTGGAGTCGAACGCTTCTACCTAACTGCGGTCGGCAATCCGGCGGCTACTGCAATTGCACGATCCAAGATTCCGATTCTCTTTGAAAACATCTTTGATCGTGACCATGTACACTACCCTGAAGGGGGCTACGTTCTGTTCATGGACGGCCATATAGAGTTTCTTACGCCCGATCATGATGTGTATCGAAGTATTCAAGAGCCGCTTGCCAGAATACTCAGGATAACGACTCATGGCGAGTAGAACGTCTATGAACGAAGCTGCCGACTTCCCCGCCGCCGAGATGGACGATGAGTAACAGCACGCCCGAACAGCGCGCCATGCGCGACCAACTGCGCAGCTACCTGCTTGGTACCTTGGACGATCGTGCCCAGCCGGAAGTCGAGCGGCGTATCGCGGAGGATTC
>JAUIKJ010000278.1 GCA_030430835.1 Candidatus Hydrogenedentota bacterium | reverse complement strand
TTCACGCCGTAGACGGCAACATCCTTGCCGGCATAGTCGTGCGCGATGCCGGCCACGATTGGAAGTCCTTCCCGGCAGGGTGGACACCAGGTCGCCCAGAAATCGAGCAACACCACGTCCTTGCCCAGATGGTCGGCCAGATTCAGGGATCCGTCGTCAAGCAAAGAAAGCTCGATATTCGGTGCCGCCTTTCCCCGCCGGGGGTGCGGCATCCGGAGTAGGCCGGCTTGGTATAGATAGATTACGGCCACACCGCCGACGATGATCGCGGCGGTGAGACCGTACTCCTTGAACAATGACTTGAGCCGTGTGGATCCGGCCAACATCAGGCGTCCTTCTCTGGCGCGCCCAATTCCTTGGTCAGCGTCTCCTCGATTGCCGGACCTACATCATCTTCGCCGATCTCGACGCGCACAATCTTGCCTTCCTTGTTGATGACCACGATGTGCGGGACGTAGTCCACCAGGTAATCGGGCAGCGTCGTGAAATCGGGATCCATCGCAATCTCGGATTTCAGCTTGTGCTTCTCGACAAACTTTTCCAGGGTTTCTTTCGTGTCACCCAAGCTCACCATGAAAAAGGCGACATCTTTCTCGCTCCACCGCTCTCGGGCGGCCTCAAAGTGTTCGGTGGCCTTCACGCACCAGGGACACCAGGTGCCCCAGAAGTCCAGCACCACATACTTTTTGCCCTTGAAGTCGTCCAGATTGAGGGTGCCGCCGCCGAGCAGATCCAACTCGATTGCCGGCGCGGGTTTGCCTTCCAAATCTTTCGGGTTCGGCTTGGGCGCTTCCTTGTCCTGTGCCCAGGCGGCACCCGCCACCAGCAGGGCAGCGCTAAGGGCGGTGCTTAGCAGTCGCGCAGTTTTCATGGTCTCGATACTCCTTGGTCGACCTGAGGTTTACGGCGAAAGGAACTTCCGCCCCAGGGGGTATATTCCCCGGGCGCGCCTTTCAAGGTCAGTTTGGGTATCGTACACGGATAGCGCCACGCGTTCGAGCCATCCCGCATCCGCGCCCTGAAGACGCCATGGCTTGCCCGGGCCCGGTGCCGTGGCCTATGCTGCCGCGCCTGAAACAGGAGGAAGTCGTTCGTGAGCCTGTATATCCTCATTCCGCCGAGCGAGCGGAAGCTGCAAACGCCCGAAGGGCGTAACGACGGTGCGATTCCCGAGGCGCTCATCCCCGATCTCAAGGGTGCCCTCGCCAAGTTCCGGCGCAAGTCGACGGCCGAGCTGCAGCGCGTATACAACCTCCGCAACGAAAACATGGTGCGACCGGTGCATACCCGCAACCAGCGCTACGCGCAGATGCCGACCGTGCGCGCCATTGAGCGCTACACCGGCGTCATGTACGACGCGATAGACTACCCCAGTCTGAAGCGCCAACAGGACGCGGACGAACGTCTCTTGATCGTTTCGGCCTTTCTTGGGCTGATTCCGGCGAGTACTCCGATCCCCGACTACAAGCTCCCGATCCAGTCTTTTCTCGCCTCCTATTGGCGGCCACTGAACACGGCACGCCTTGAAGCCCTGGCGCAGGGCAAACCGGTCCTGAATCTTTTGCCGCAGGCGCACCGGCGCGCCCTGGCCTACGAACCGCTGATCTCCATCGACTTTCGAAGCGAAGGCGGGGCGCGCAGTTCCGGCCACTTTGGCAAGACCGTCCGCGGGAAGTTTGTGCGCTGGCTCATCGAAAACCGCGTAAACGATCCCGCGGCGTTCGAAGGTTTTCGGGAGGACGGCTACCGCTTTGATGGGAAAGACTTCGTACAGGATTAGGCCCGTGGCGCCCCGGGGCTCCCGTCGCGGTACGACGATTTCAGCGTTCTACAGGCGATAAAGGCACCGCGATCCGCCAGAAACGTTCAACATCGAAGGGTTGCGCAGGGGCGGCACAGGGGGTATTCTTTCCGTTTCACCTGCCAACCAAGACGCGTTGTGACGCGTGTTTCCGGGAGATTCGATCATGGCCAAAGTAGCGTTTATCACGGGTGCCTCGCGCGGCATCGGACTGTCCTGCGCGCACAAGCTGGCGAAGGAAGGCTGGGATATCGTGGTGGCCGCGAAGACCACCGAGGCGCATCCGAAGCTGCCGGGCACAATCTTCACCGCGGCCGAAGAGATCCGCCAGCACGGCACGGAAGTACTTCCAGTGCAGTGCAACGTACGCGATGTGGAGAGCATCAATGCCGCGGCCGCGGCGACGCTGGACAAGTTCGGCCGGATCGACGCAGTGATCAACAACGCGGGGGCGCTCTGGTGGCGGAACATGGACGAGACGCCGATGAACCGCTACGACCTGGTACACGACGTGAACGCGCGCGGCGCCTATGCGGTGACCTTTGCCTTCCTCGAAAAGATGAAGGAACAGAAGAGCGGCCACGTCATCAACATGTCCCCGCCGATCGATCTGAAAATGTTGCCGGGCCACATCGCCTACTGCATCGGCAAGTTCGGCATGACGATGATCGCGCAGGGTATCGCCGAGGAACTCAAGGAATACAACGTCTGTGGCAGCGCACTTTGGCCCGCGACGATCATCGAGTCCTCAGCGACCATCAATTACCACATGGGCGACCCGAGCGTCTGGCGCAAGGCGGACATCATCGCCGACGCGACCTTCGAGATCCTTCAGCACCCGGACAAGTCCAATGGCCGTGCGCTCATTGATGAGGATTTCCTGAAGGAAGTGGGCTACACGGACTTCGATCAGTACAAGTGCCTGCCGGAGAGCGAGCCGATTCGGCTTGACTCCGATGTCATGGCCGCGTCGCGATCCTGAGGTCGGGGGCCATGGGCGAGTCACTGGTCCGGACACGCACAGAAGGCGCGTTTTATTTCGTCACACTTGACCGTGCGGCGAAGCGCAATGCGCTTACCACGGAGTTCATGCGCGAGATCGCAGATGCCGTTTCCGCGGCGGACGACCAGCCCGGGCTGCGGGCGGTGATCGTCGAGGCGGCGGGTCCGGTCTTCAGCGCGGGTATCGATGTGATGTCCCTGGCGGGCAAGCGGGCCGAGGCGGGGGAGCAGAATCCCGCGCGCTGGCTGCGGCGAATGGCCGAAGACATGCAGCATCAGTTGCATCGTATCGAGCAGACGGAGCTGCCGGTCATCGGTGTGCTGGAAGGTGGGGTCTATGGCCTCGGCCTGGAACTCGCCCTCGCCTTCGATTTTCGTATCGCGGGGGAAGACTGCGTCTTCTGTCTGCCGGAGACGCGCCTGGGACTGATCGCCGATGTCGGCGGCACCACCCGCCTGCACAAGTTGGTTGGTCCCAGCCGTACCAAGGACATGTTGATGACCACGCGCAACGTCGACACGGCGGAAGCACTCAGCTGGGGGTTGATCAACCGGGTCGCTCCGAGGGGCGGTGCACTGGCGGTGGCGATCGCACTGGCACAGGAGATAGCAAAGAACGCGCCGCTCGCTGTCGGTCTCGCAAAGTATGTGATTGATCAGGGCGAAGGCGCCGATCGTTACACGCAGATGGCCATAGAGCGCCTGGCCCAGAGCCAGCTGATCTCCAGCGAAGATCTCGGTGAAGCCCTCGGCGCCTTCCTTGAGAAGCGTCCCCCGGAATTCAAGGGGGCCTAGTCCCCGGTCTTTGGCCTACCGGGGCGTTGTGGCCGGAACTACCTCGGGTGCGTCGCGTAGCAGCAGGCGAAGCCGCGCATTCAGCGCGCGCCAACGCGAGGGCGGCATGGGCCGAAGCCCAAAGCGGATTTCGTTGTAGGCCGCCAGTACCTCTCCAGCAACTTCCGGATTGACCTCCGGTACCTCCTGAATCGCCTGCAGCAACTCTTCGGCGGTCTTCTGGTGCACCTCAACGCCCGCGCGCGCCAGCTTCCTGCACACGCGCACATACAAGCGGGCCGCCTGACGCTGGTCCGTGCTCAGCAGGCGGTTGCGTTCCTGTGTGCTGCGGCGGCCGCGGAAGAGGATGGCCGCGGTCAGGGCGCAGGCCACCGCGAACACGAGCGCCCACCCCAGGGGAAAACGCCGGACCGGCACACTGCCCGCCGCCACTTCTTCGGGATCCGGGTTGAACTGGAAACTGCGAATGAAACTCATGGACAGGTTGCGCAGCCGTTCCAGTTGGAGGCCGCTGTTGAAGCCGACCACCTCGCGGTACCAGAACATGCCAGCACGCAGGCGCAGGCTCGACAAATAGCCCGCGAGTTGCTGCAGACCGCCCTGCGGCTCGGCGATCGACGGGGGAGAGGGGTCGAAGCGAACCCATCCAACCCCCGGGAATAGCACCTCGAGCCAGAGATGCGCCATGCTCTGGCGTACCGTGTAGGCCTGATCAGATTCGCTGTACTCACCGCCCGCGTAGCCACTGACCACGCGTGTGGGAACACCGAGGCTGCGCAGCATCAGCGCCATGGCGCTGGCGAATAGCTCGCAATGGCCTTGCTGTGTTTCGTTGATAAAGGCGTCAATGGCATTCGCCACTGGCAGCGGTGGCACGTC
>JAUIKJ010000277.1 GCA_030430835.1 Candidatus Hydrogenedentota bacterium | reverse complement strand
TGTGCGCGTGGTCCTTCTGGTAGGCCACGGCGCCGTCTTCCATGGTCTTGAAGAATTCATTCGCCAGTGACTTCATCACCAGCGCCACGCGTGGCGTCTTGGGGCCCTCGTCCTTCGCCGCACACCCGGGCAGCATCAATGCAGCCGCGGCAGCAAGGCTCACTCCCAGAACACAGATTCGGCATATCACGGCGATTCCTCCCGAGCAGATTGGATACGCCGCGTAGTATTGCGGGTGCCGACCACCGGGTCAAGGTCCGGATTGGGCGCAACCCTTACAGGGTAGTTTCTGAAGTCGCCGCTTACCCAGGGTTGCCGACCAGCGGGAGGCTACCCTGGGTAACGGTCAATAACCTGAACAACGCTGAAAGTGCTGTGCCTCGTCCTCCCGGACGGCCACTGCCATGCACCTGATTTGAAACTACCACAGCGCCAAGCCAGTCTCACCCAGACTCACTTTGACCAGTCAACGAGGATTACTCATGTTTCGCCTTCGCCTGATTGCTGCCCTGTTCCTGCTTGTACCTGTCGCTGCGCAGGCCGACTATCCCTACGCCCGGGAGACGGAGAACCCGACCGGCCTTGACCGCTATGTGGCGAAGCCGGACCCGAACTACGCGTGGGAACTCGTTCGTACCGAAGAGGAAGACGGGCTCACCTCCTATGCCATTGACCTGACCTCGCAGCAGTGGCGCACGAAGGACGAGGTTGATCGCCCGATCTGGAAGCACTGGCTGACCATCACCGTGCCCGACGAAGTGGACTACCCCACCGCGATGATGTTCATCGACGGCGGCAGTAACCGGAAGGGCGGTGAACCCCGCCGCCCGAACGCAGAGATCAAGGCGCTTGCACGGGCGACCAAGACGGTCACCGCGACAGTGTTCATGATTCCGAATCAGCCCCTTGTGTTCGCGGATGCCTTCGGCTTTGGCCGCAGCGAAGACGCGATGATCGCCTACACCTGGGACAAGTACCTGCGTACCGGGGACGAAGAATGGCCCGCGCGCATGCCGATGACCAAGGCCGTTGTCCGCGCGATGGATACGGTACAGGCCTTCTGCGCGAGCGAAGCTGGCGGTGGCCACAAGGTCGAGGACTTTATCGTGGCCGGCGGTTCGAAACGGGGCTGGACCACCTGGACCACGGCGATTGTGGACACGCGCGTACGCGCTATCGTGCCGCTGGTGATCGACCTGCTCAACCTCATCCCCTCCTTCCACCACCACTACGCGTCGCTCGCGGGCTGGTCGGCGGTAATCGGCGACTACTCGGCGATGCGCGTGCTCGACTGGCTCGACACGCCGGAGAATGCTGCGCTGATGAAACTGGTGGATCCCTACGAATACCGTGATCGGTTGACGATGCCCAAGCTGATCATGAGCGCGGGCAATGATCAGTTCTTCCTGCCGGACTCCTCGCAGTTCTATTATCACGACCTGCAGGGACCGACCTGGGTGCGCTATATCCCGAACACGGGTCACAACATCAACCGGGAAGAGGCCTTCGCATCCTTGACCGCGTTCTACTACGCGGAGGTCACGCAGACGCCGATGCCCCGCTACACCTTTTCGTTGTCTGATTCGGCCATCGAGATTCAGGTCGAGCCGGGACCGAACGGCGAGTACCCCACGCCTACCGCAGCGCGCCTATGGTCGGCCCACAACGAAAAGCGCCGCGACTTTCGCGGCATCAATGCGGACTATATCGAGACCAAGGTCGAATCAACCGAACCCGGTATCTTCCGCGTCGAACTCACCGCGCCGGAAACAGGCTGGACCGCCCAGTTCCTGGAAGTCGAGTTCCCGGGCCTGCTGGATGAAACACCGTACAAGTTCACCTCGGGCGTGAAGGTGCTGCCCGATGTGTACCCCGGTGAGTATGTGGTCAAGGACGTGGACAAGCAGCCGAAGGGATTTCTTCACGAAACGACGACGGTCACCGAATAGGCGCGGGGCCGACCACTTCCCCGGCAGGATTCCCGCCACAGTCGTTCGCACCTGGTACACCGCTGTGCGCGCGGTGATGTAGAGCGTCTTGCCGTCCGGACCGCCGAAGCCGCAGTTGGCCGGTTTCTTCGGCACCACCACGGTATCCAGGAGTTCGCCCGACGCCGCGATGACGCGCACGCCATCGCCGGCGGTCGCCCAGATATTCCCCTCGACATCCACCTTGATACCGTCGGGGGAAGGCAGTTCACACAGGACGCGATCGTCGCTGAGCGCGCCGTCTTCGGCAACGGCAAAGGCGCGCAGGTGGTTCTCTTTCGTGTCGGCCACGTAGAGCGTCTTCTCGTCCGGCGAGAGCGCGAGGCCGTTCGGCCGGTTGAAGTCGTTCATCAGCAGCTTCAAGCTGCCGTCGGGCGTGATTGCATACACGCCCTGAAAGTCCAACTCGGCATCGTTCCCGCCATAGGGCGGGTCGGTGAAAAAGAGGGTGCCGTCCGCGCGAATCACCACGTCGTTCGGGCTGTGGAGTCGCTTGCCTTCCCAGCGCTCGGCCAACACGGATATCTCTCCGTCGGCACCCGTGCGCGACGCGCGCCGATTCTTGTGTTCCGCTGCGATCAGCCGCCCTTCCCGGTCGAGGCTAAGCCCGTTCGCCTGACCACTCGGCTCGCGGAACACGATCGCTTCCTTCCCGTCCCACTGGTAAATGCGATCCTGCGGTATATCCGTGAAGAGCAAGGCGCCGTCCATCCATACCGGGCCTTCCGTGAACATAAAGCCCTCGGCCACCAGTTCCACCTTGCCCTCGGTCAGGCCTGCGGACAGGGCCACCAGCAACACACCGCCGATTTGCGTCAACATAGGAGTCGCTCCGGTTAGATTCGCCTGAGCATAGCGAACGCGACGGGGAATGAAAAGTTGTCGCTACGCGTCAGGACGCCGGATCGGGTACGAAGGCAAGCATCGTGGTGGGGTGGGAATCGGTCACGAGCAGGAACCCGGCATCGTCGAGGCGGACAATACCCTCCCAGTTTCGGCCAGCTTCGGGATCGAGCGCAAGATATATGGGCGGTCTATCGGCTGCGCCGATTCCGGATTCGGTGATACTAAGGGGAAGCAGGCGCTCCACCGTTGCGCTGCCCTGATGCGACGCCCCCACGCCGAAGCGCTCCGCGAAGGCGTCTGCCGTCGGCTGAAGTAGTCGGCGCTCGCCCGGCCAGAGATAGTTGCTTACCCAGAAGGTTCCCGTGGCATCCACCCCGGTGGCGTCCGTGAGACGGTACTCGACAGCCGGCATGCTGTGAAGTCCTACGGGCTTCAGATCGAGATCGAATGCCTGGATCTGCGCCTCGGTCACGAGCTTGCCGCCGTTCGCTTCAAAGAAAACGAGGACCTGATCCTTCGCGATGGTCATGGCCTCGATGGCCATGTTGAATATCTGCACGGGAAGGGGCACTTCGACGGCGGTTTCCATCTCAAGTTGGATAGTTGCGCATCCATCCTCGACGTGACCACGTACGAGCCATGCTGACATGCGTCCGCGCGATTCGCTTTCGATCGCGAAGTAGGCGTGGCCCTTGTGAAAGGCGACGGCCTCGAAGCCTTCGAAGTCTGAAATTTGTTCGCGGAGGGCCGCGGCTTCGAAGGGAATGAGGCGCGCGGTCAGCAGGGTATCATCACCGCTTGCGAGCGCGGCCCTGATGGCGGCCTTCTCGATCGCGAAAAGCGCGTCGCGCGGAAACTGCGGCAAGAGCACGAGGTCATCCCCACACCAGGCAAGTCCCGAGAGTTCAGCGCCACGCGCATCAAGGGGTGCGGCGAGGGGCAAGGGGTGGATCGCAACCTCGATGGGCGGCGGTTCCGCCGTGGCGGCAGGACCCGCCACGAACAGGAATGCCAACGTGAGCCGCCTACTTGTCGCCCACATAGAGCGTCGCGATTCCCATGGTGAGTGGATGCGCCTTCACCGCGTTGAATCCCGCGTCCCGCATGAGCGCGCAGAATTCTTCGCCGTAAGGAAAGGTCTCCACCGTCTTGTTCAGATAGCGGTAGGCATAGTCGTCGCCAGAGATGAGGCCACCGACCACAGGCAACACGTGCCGGAAATAGAACAGGTAGATCGCACGGAAGAGTGGATTGCCCGGAAGTGAGAACTCGAGCACCAGGGCGCGTCCGCCCGGCTTGAGAATTCGGTGCATTTCGCGCAGGCCCAAGGGCACCTCGGCCACGTTCCGGATACCGAAGGAAATCGTGACCGCGTCAAAGGTGTCACCCGCGAGGCCCAGGTGCATGGCGTCGGTCTGCATCAGCTGCATCGTTTTCTCGAGGCCGCACCGGCGCACCTTCTCCTGCCCGAAGTGCAACATGCCCGCCGACAGATCCGCACCAACGCCGTGCACCAGCTTCCCGCGGCGTTCAAGTGAAAGAAGCACGTCGGCGGTTCCAGTCGCGAGATCCAGCACCTTGCACGGGGCACTCCCCGGCATATGCTTCGCCAAGCGCTTTCGCCAGGCGGTGTCCCGACCAAAGGAAAGCATCCGATTCAGCAGGTCGTAGCGATGG
>JAUIKJ010000276.1 GCA_030430835.1 Candidatus Hydrogenedentota bacterium | reverse complement strand
CTTACCATTACGGACAACGTGGGGCCGACGGCCTCCGCGGCGTCGAGTGTGGAGATCAAGAACCACATCTCCATCGTGCCGCCGGGAATCGAAGATTCCGAGGCCACGGTGGACGACAGCTTCACCTTCACAATCACGGTTGATGGCGGCCTGAGCCCGGTCACCTACGAGTGGTCCTTCGAGGACGACGACGCCAAGACCTTCGTGCCGATCCCGAGCGCCACCGGACCGTCGTTGACGCTGTCCCCGGTGATCGCCGACGATCAGGGCACCTACCAGGTCATCGTCTCCGACACGAACGACGAAACGGACGACGACTCGGCCTTCCTGACCGTGAGCAACGCGATGCCGTTGGCCGGTGCGCTGGGCCTGGCACTACTCGCGGCCGCCAGTGCCTTCGGCGGTGCCGCCACGCTGCGTCGTCGCAAGCACTAAGCACCCATAGACAACCTACGCCGCCGCCGTTTCCTCCGGGAAATGGCGGCGGTTTTCTTTGGCTGGAGCCGTGAACTTGCGCGGGGGTAACCGCGGCACCGGCCAGGCGCAACGCCGGACCGCCTCGGGGATATTGGGCTTGGCGTGCGCGCGGAAGATGCCGGGCCGAGGCGGCTGCCCTAACCTTGCCAAAGATGGTTTAGTGGGCCGTGGCCCCGGCCAAGGGGAAGCGCGTGGGCGATGGCCCCCGTGAGATAGGCCTTCGCCGCGGCGACCGCGGCCGACGTTTCGATTCCACCGCCGAGATAGGTGGCGATGGCCGCGGAAAAGGTGCAGCCGGTGCCATGCGTGTTCTTCGTGACAATGCGCGCGGCCGAGAAGGATTGCCACTCAACGCCGTCGAAGAGCCAGTCTTCCGCCTCGTCCCCGTCCAAGTGACCACCCTTCATCAGGACATAGCGTGGCCCCAGCGCATAGATGGCCTCCGCGGCCTCGCGCAAACTTTCCGGGTCTCGAATGGTCGTGCCGCTAATCGCTTCCGCCTCCGGTACGTTCGGGGTCACGATCCAGGCCAGCGGGATCAGCAGTTCCTTCAGAGCGGCTTGTGCCTCGGGGCGCAGCAGTGTCGCCCCGCTCTTTGAAATCATCACCGGATCGACCACGAGCCGCTCGATACCGTTTGCCGCCACCCGCGCCGCCACCCGTGCGATGATCTCCGCGTTCGAAAGCATTCCCGTCTTCGCCGCATCCACGCCGATGTCCTCCGCCACCGCGTCGATCTGATTCCCCACCGTCTCCGCAGGAATGTCACAGATATCTGTCACCGCCACTGTATTTTGCGCCGTTACGGCTGTCACCGCCGCCATCCCATAGCCGCCCAGCGCCGCGATCGTTTTCAGATCCGCCTCGATGCCCGCGCCGCCACCCGAGTCGCTGCCCGCAATCGTCAGGATACGTTTGGATTCTTGATTCATCGCCCCAGCATAGCGCGCGCTATCGGCCGGCGTCATCTTGTGCCGCCCGAAGATCTTCGCGGCGACTCGGGAGCTTCGCATCTACCTTTCGCTGCCACTCGCTTAGCAGTGACGACAATCGCGCGACCCGCGCGGTGTCTTCCGGCGCGAGGTTGTGCTGCTCCGAAGGATCCTTCTCCAGATGGTAGAGCTCGTTCCGGCCGTCCTCATAGAAGTGAATCAATTTATATACGCCCAGCCGAACCGCGGCCCCTGGGCTGCCGCCCTGGTTGCCGTAGTGCGGGTAGTGCCAGAAGATGGGGCGGTCCGCTGGAAGCGCATCGCCCCGTAGGGCCGGTGCCACGTTCAGCCCGTCCAGATGCTGTTCCGGCAGCGGGTCCAGCCCGGCCAGTGCCAGCAGCGTGGGGAAGAGGTCCGGACTCGTGACCGGTAGCGAGAGGCTTCGTCCCGCAGCGACCCCGGGTCCCCGCACCAGCAAGGGCTCCCGGATGCCCCCCTCATAAAGCCAGCCCTTCCCCGCGCGGAGCGGCAGGTTGCTCGTCGGATGCCCCTCCGAGGTGCTCAGGCCACCGTTGTCCGAAGTGAAGACCACAATGGTGTTCTCCGCCAGCTCCAGCCGGTCCAGCGCATCCAGCCCGACCCCGACCGCCGCATCCATCGCTTCCACCATCCCGGCGTATACGGCATGGTCCTGAAGCAGCCGCAATTTGCGCTCGCCCTCCACGCCCCAGACCACCCGATCCTCGGGCAGCCCCGCTGCCTTCGCCTCGTATTTCGCCTTCAGGTCAGCGCGGCTTTGCAGCGGCGTATGCACCGAATAGAAGGAAAGATAGGCGAGGAACGGTTCCGCCCGGTGTCCCTCCATGAAGGCGACGGTCTCCGCGGCAAGGCGCGCCGGGAGGTGCTCGCCGTCGTCGCGGTTCTCCAACTTCGGGTTCTTGTACGGCGCGAAATAGCCCCCCGGCGGCGACCCGCGGTGATGGCCACCCACGTTTACCTCGAAGCCCTGGTCCTCCGGAAAGAACCCCGCGTCGCCCAGGTGCCACTTGCCCGCGAAGAAGGTCGCATAGCCCGCGTCACGAAAGGCTTCCGCCAAGGTCGTCTCCTCCAGGGGGAGCCGATCCACATAGGGTGCCGGGAGCAGCGGCTTATTCCGCGTGTGGTGCTTCTCCACCGTCTCTGGCTGAGGCGCGCCGAACCAGTCTGTGGTATCCATGCGCGCCGGGTACTTGCCGGAAAGGATGCTCGCGCGCGTTGGACTGCAAACGGGGCAGGCCGCATAGGCTTGCGTGAGCCGCGTGCCCTCTGCCGCCAGCGCATCGATACGGGGCGTTTCATAGAAGGTGCTGCCATAACAGCCCAGATCGCGCCACCCCAGATCATCCACCAAAATGAACAGGATGTTGGGCGGCGGGGAATCGGCCGGTGTCGCCGCGCCACAGGCCACGGCGATGCACGCCCCAACAGCCGCCCGTCGCAGGCCTGCCCCATGGCTCAGGTGCCAGTAGCGTTTCATGATCACGTCCTCCCAATGCCATGAGCATAGAGGGCGCGCCCAGAAAATGAAAGGTAGCTACCAGCGTCCTGAGAGACTGACTTGGCCATTGCCATCCTGATCCGCCGTGTGGACGGTGACCGCACCCACACCCTCGCTTTCACCCAGGCATGCGCCTTCACCTTCACAGGCGGCCCCCACGGATGACGCAACGCCAGCCAACCATACCATCGATTGAACCTCGGATCGCATGACTGCCTCTACCTTAAACCGGAAAAACGAAACGAGACTGCTGATCTTTGCTTCGTTCGCTATAGCGTAAGTACAGCCGGATTCTTGGGGAGGGAGTTCTCGTGTTGTAAATGTACGAAGATGCGTTGCTTAGAGGTGTGTCGAAAGGCAGGTGCTAGATGGGCAGGCCGATACCGCGCATCAGATCCAGCGCGTTACTCTTTTCCACCACCCCCGGCCGCAGGGTGTAATCGAAACACAATTTGTCGCCATCCAGCCGATCCGCCAAGTGAATGTTTGCCGCACGTTCCCCCAGTTCCTCCGCGACCGCCGTAATCGCCAGATCGTGCGTGGTTACCAGCCCAAGGGCGCCACGTTCCAGCAGGGCCGCAATCAATGCCCGGGCACCCAGCACGCGATCATGAGAGTTGGTCCCGTGCAGGATTTCGTCCGCCAGGAACAACAGCGGTACCGTCCCCTCTGCACGCGCGAGCAAGACCTTGAAGCGCACGATCTCTGCGTAAAAGCGTGACGCGCCGTCGCGGATGGAATCCTGTACCCGCATCGTCGCCCCCAGCACCATGGGCGTCAGTTGCAGGGATTCGGCCCGCACCGGCGCACCCATCAGAGCGAGTACCGCGTTCACGCCGATCGTCCGCAACAGCGTGCTCTTACCCGACATGTTGCTGCCGCTGAGTACGTAGAGCTGTCGGCCGGCGCCCAGCGCGACATCGTTGCGCACACAGACCGAATCCAGTAGCAGGGGATGGCCCAGCGACACCGCGCGATAACACGGCGCACCCGCCGCAATCTCCGGGAAGGGGTCCTCCGGATGTTCGTAGGCATAGGCCGAGAGCGCGCACAGCGCCTCGAGTTCACCGAGCGCGTTCAGCCAGGTCTCCACCTGCGATCCACAGCGCAGGCGCCACCGGTCGATCGCCAGTCCGCAGTGCACTCCCCAAAGCAGCAGGATAGCCAGCGGAAGGAAGAGCTGGTTCCGTTGTAGGTTGAAGAGCGTGGCCAGCCGGTCCAGCCGCTGGATTTCCTGCGCCGCACTGGCGGTCCCGTGCGACAGTCGCGCCTGAAGCGAACGCAAGAGCTCGGACTGAAAGGTCTCTTCCTCCAGCCGCCCGATAACCCCGGCGAAGACTGTCAACTCGCGCACCACCGGATCCAGCGTGGCGGATAGCCGTTCAAAGCCCGTACGATAGCGGCTCAGGATGATCAGGTCGATCGTCAGCAAGAGCAGCACCGGCGCAAAAAAACCGGTCGACAACCAGATGCCGATCGTGACCCCGCAGGTCTTCGTCAATGGCGTGCGCATGTGCGACGAAGACACCGACCTCGGGATGGACTTCGCGTTCACGCATCTGATCGCCAAGGCGAAGCAAGACGGGTTCCGCGAGCTCGCTCCGCGACGCGAAGGGATTGCCGCT
>JAUIKJ010000275.1 GCA_030430835.1 Candidatus Hydrogenedentota bacterium | reverse complement strand
ATGCCGGCTGACAAGTTTCCCGGCCAGGGTTTTCGCACGTTCGTGGGCGGCGGATTTTGAAACGGCGTGGCGGTCGTCACCGAATTCCTGGAAATCGATGTGAATCACGAAAGGGTCCGTATCGACACCGAGAAAATGCTTGCAGGAGGTGATGTGGGTTTCAAGGTGATTGTGTGGAAAGTTCACCTCGCCTGCTCCGAAATGCGCCTCCCCACGGGACGAAAGAATGACCAGCGTTTTTCCGGAGAGCACGGCCTCGATCGGCCGGTCTCCACGGCCCAGGTCAAAGGTGAAGGTCTTATCGATTCGAATTACCTGGTCGAACCAGGCTTTCAGCGCCGCCGGCATCCCGTAGTTGTACATCGGTGCCGCAATCACAATCACATCGGCGGCCTCCACCTCGCGGATGACCTCGTCTGAATACGCGAGCGCGGCGCGCTCTTCTTCGGATAGCTTGTCGGGCTCGTTCGCAAATGCCGCAGCAATCCAGGCTTCGGTCACGAAGGGCGGCGGGGCATCGGCGAGGTCGCGTGTTACGATCGTGGCCGCCGGTTCCCGCGCCCGCCACGCAGTGAGAAATTCCTCGCTTAGCGCGCGGGTCAATGATCGGTTCTTTCGGGCACTCGCTTGTATGCTGAGTATTTTTGTCATGGCATCGTTCCTTTTTGAATTGCTTGCCGATCATCAGGCCTGAGCAAAAACAGGTGCGGCCGCGCTGGCGACTCGCCCGCGCTTCGCAGCCAAGAGGCCGCGGCGTTTCGCATAGCCGGCGAGTTCCGACCGCAGCCTTCTCCGTCCACGCGCAAGATGCGTGGTGACGGTACCGATGGGCATCTCAAGGACCTCCGCGATCTCCCGGTACGAAAGCTGTTCCACGAAGCGCAGCAGCAGGCAGGTCCGCTGTGCAAACGAAAGGTGCTGAAATGCATGGCTGACCTCCTCGCCGCACGCTTCGAGCACATCGTCGAGATCGTAGAACGACTGCCATGGCGCATGCGGCGCATCGGGCGACGGCACCGCTTCGAACCCGTCGGAAGGCTGGAGTGTACGCGCGGACTCGCGATTCGCCACGTAACACTTGTTCAGAAGAATGCGATACATCCATGCGCGGAAATTCGTGCCACGCACAAACTTGTGCCGGTTCTCGTAGGCCGCGAGAACGGCCGATGAGAAGATGTCATCCACGGTCGACGCGTTGTAGGCGGTACGTCTCACGAAACGGTAGAAGGCATCCTTGTGCTTCTCGAGCTCGTCCAGGAACTCCCGATCCGTGAGGACCGAAGCGTGACGGCTTTCTTCGGCCATCGGTGTCGCCTGCCCGGCAGGCTCTTGCGTTGAAGGGTGCAATGCGAGCGCGTTCATGATAGGTCTCCAGAGGTACAAGCCGCTATGCCAACGCTTGCGCAGACCAGGCGTTGGCCTGAAACGCCTCGTCCAAGGGCGTGCCGGCGACGTGATTGGTATAGTTAGACATGACCTTCAGGCTCGTGCCCAAAATGACTTCCAGGACAGTCTGCCGGTCATAACCGGCGGCGAACAGGTCATTCAGGTCCTGCTCATCAACCCACCCCCGGGTCTCATTCATGCGCGCAGCGAACTGTCGCAGGGCCTCGAGCTTCTCGTCGCGGATGGGGGTGTCATTGCGCAGGGACTCAATGACATCAGCCGATACCTTCGCGCCCTGCGCGATTGTCGTGTGGGCCGCCATACAGTAGTGGCAACCATTCAGACGGTTGTTGGTCATGAGAATGATCTGCCGTTCAGTAGGAGAAAGATTGCTCTTGTCGAATATGCTGGCCAGCGTCGTGTAGCCCTCCAGCAGGGTAGGAGCTTCGGCCATTCCCGCAAGGAGATTCGGCAGGAAGCCCATCTTCGCGCGGATGCCCTTCATCATCGCCTTGCTTACTTCGGGTGCAGTGTCTTCCGTATGTAAAGTGAAGTCATTCATGATTGGTCTCCTTCGATTGCTTTGGGTCGAATAGTGTCAACGTTCCCCGCGGAGAGCGGGTCATCACGGTGCCAATCACCGCATGTCGAAGAGAATGCAATAGCGGTGCCAATTCAGTTCGCTGTTATAAACAACTTTGGCTATTCAACTTAGGAGACTTGCCCCTTTTCGCCTACATGACGAAATTTCGTAATCATTGAAATATCGTTGCGCGGTCTGCGAGATTTCGTAGGCCTTCCGCTCGTGGTAGGCCAAGGCACCATTGGCCGGGCAGAAGCTGCCCCGCGAGAGCAGGAACGCCCGCTCCAGCACGGACCGGCCCGCCCAGCGCGGGAACGCAGAAACCTTCGCCGTGAACGAGGCCTCGCTGACCTGCGCCTCGACCTGCTTCCCTTTCTTCTTCCGTCTCGTCATGGCTGCGCTCCGTCGGCGCACTCGGCTTGGAGCTTGGCCCGAACGTCGGGGTCGAGCCACGGCGCGTCGGGCACCACGATGCTGATGCCGAACTGGTTGTTGTGCAGCACGCACGTCAGGAACACGCCGTCCTCGACGACGCACCCCTCGAACAGCGCGTCGCGCAGCGGGTAGCCGCACTCCGCCTCGAACTCAGCGTCGGCGTCGCCCTCCTCCACGAGCACGACGTAGCCGTCGTCCTCCCAGTTGTAGGTCTGGCCGTGCTCGGCGTAGGCGTCGATGAGCGCCGCCAGCGTGCCCCGGCAAACCTCGTGCAACGGCGGCGGCAGCGCCGCCGCGTCAACATCTTCCAGCGACTTGAAGACTTTCACTCGCAAACCTCCCTTCTCGCCTGGGGTTTCGTCCTGTCCAGGCGTCACTGGGTGGTTTGTGTTTGAAGGGTAGTTCGCGACGGTCGTCTGGCGGGGTTTGGTGAAGCGGGTTCGTCGTGCGTGGCGAGGCGGGCTGCGCCGCAACATCCGTCGGTGGGTCCGACGGTCCACCGACGGGGCAAGAGCGCGATCAAGGGCAGCATGGCCGCAACCGATTCGGGCGGCGGCGGGCGGGAAGGTTGGGGGCCTTCGGGGGCGACGCGTCAGGGGTGAAGCGCGGCAAAGATTCCACGAGAACGCGTGTGGGGCGAGGGGGAAGGCGCGCTCGGGCGCGTGGGTCAAAAGTGCAGAACAGTGGCGGAGAGGGTGGGATTCGAACCCACGGTACGAGCAGCTACAATTCGGACTTCAGGCAATCGAGTTTGCACGCGCCTCGTCACCCCGCTGAACTTTCCGAAATCGGCGCGTGCCCGCTCGGGGCACGCGCCATACGCGGTAGTTCGTTCAGCCATCCGTGCCCGTGAGTCTTTGCGCGGCCGCGTCGGCCTTGTCGCGTAGGCTGGAGTCAGCAAGGTGGGCATAGCGCTGGGTCATCTGGCTGGACGAGTGCCCGAGGCTCTTCTGCACCTCGAACAAACTCGCGCCGGACTGGACCATGTGGGATGCGAAGGTGTGCCGAAGGTCGTGGATCCGGAAATCCTCGATCTTCGCGCGCTTGCAGGCGCTTCGGAAGGTCCGGTACGGCTGGGAGATGGGCTTCCCCGGTCTGTTCCCCGGGAACACGTAGGGGTGGTCTCCCTCGCGGTGCTCCCGCATCAGGTCCACCTCGGCCATCGCCATCGCGGAGAGGTACACCCGGCGCGACTTCCCAGCCTTGGTCTGCCGGAGCAGGATGGCCCGCTCCTCCGAGTCCACGTCGGCCCAGCGCAAATCCCACACCTCGCGGGACCGCAGCCCGGTGAACAGCAGCATCCGCAGGCCGCTGGCGACGACCGGGTTGTCGGCCTTTTCCAGCGCACCCAGGAAGCGGCGCACCTCGTCCTTCGACAGGTAGCGGTCGCGCCCCGTCGGCTCCTGGAACTTCTTCACCCCGTTGCACGGATTGCGCTCGATCATTTCCCATTTCACGGCCAGATTCAGCATGGCCTTGAGAACGATGAGATGGTGGTTCGCCGTCGTGGCCGATCGCCCCTCGCGCATCTTCGCGTGGAACTGCTGCACGTCCCGCGTGGTGATGTCGTCGAGCCTACGCTCCCGGAAGTGGGGCAGCGCCCCGGTGTTGAGGCGGCTCTCGATCACGTCCGGCCGTCGCACCGTGTTGCGGGCATGCGGGAGGTAGTGCTCCTCCGCGAACTCCCCGAAACTGATCGTGCTCGCCTTCTTCTCGAAGACCTCCTTGGGCTCCTCGCCGCGCGACATCATGCCACGCATCTCCCACGCCCGCTCCCGGGCAGCGCGGAGGTTCATGCCGGGGAATTCCCCCAGCTTGAGCGCGCGCTTCCGGCCCCGCCAGCGATAGCGGAAGAACCAGAAGCAGCGCCCGTTCTTGCTCTTGTTGAAGCGCAGTCCGACACACTCCGTGTCCGACAGTTCCATCTGCGACGACGGGCTGTCGGGGTCGTGCGGCGGCAGCGCCTCCAGCTCCCGCTGGGTGAAGCGGAAGCGCGTTCTGCTCTCGACCATTCTGGGCATGGCCTCTCCTCCTCGGTTGGGTGACAGTCCGGCGGGTCCGCGGCGCGCGACGACGACATAGTTCGTTGTGCGCGCGTGCTTCCCGCCACGTTTCAATGGGTTGTTGCGTGGGGCGGTGCCGCGTGACGGTCCACCCACGGGGCAGTGG
>JAUIKJ010000274.1 GCA_030430835.1 Candidatus Hydrogenedentota bacterium | reverse complement strand
CGCGAGTCACCGGCTGTGGCAGATGGAGATGTTTCGGCGGGCGGGTACGGGGCAGCTCGCAGCATTGCTGGGCGCTTCGATGCTGGACGCCGACCGGGAACTCTGGCGGACGGGGGTGCCGCAGTTGGGCCGCGCGCTGGCGGCGAACGCTTCTGCGGAGATGCTGGGATATGTGGACGCCTACCTGCGGGGGGTGAACGCCGCTATCGCCGCGAAGACCTCGACCCCGCCGGAGTTGCTGCTGTTGCAGGCCGAGGCCGGGCCCTGGACCCGGGGCGATGTCTTCGCGATGGGGGCGTTGATGGCCTTTCAGAGCGCGAATAATTCGGGCAATGAACTGTTGCGTTTGGCCTTGCTGGAGGAGTTGGGCGCGGACGGTGCCGCGATCTTTTTTCCCGAAGAATCGCTGGACGACGCCTTCCCCTATGTCGTTCGCGGCACGGGCGACGATGACGCGCTGCGCCTGGGGCAATTGCTGCGCCGCCGTGCCGCGCTCGACCCGTTGGAGTCGCCCTTGTTTCCGAGCTTTGCGATGGGGAGCAATGGATGGGTGGTCGCGCCGGAGAAGTCGGCGACGGGAAACGCGCTCTTCGCTTTTGACTCGCACGACGCGCTGGGCCTGCCCAACCTGTTCTACGAGGTCCATCTTTACTACGGAGAGGGACGGGAACTGCACGGCTGGTCGGTCGCGGGGCTTCCCGGGGTCATCAACGGCTACAACGAGCGGATCGCTTGGGGCTTCACGAACATCGGCGACAGCCAGGATCTTTTTCTGGAGACGCGTTCACCGGAGGATCCCCTGCTCTTCAAGGACGGCGATGCGTGGTACCGCGCGGAGCGTGAGGTGGTCGAGATACCCGTTCGTGGTCAGGATGCACCCGAGACATTGGAGATCCTGACTACCCGGAACGGCATACTAATTTCAGATGATCCACCCATCGCGCTGCGCTGGACCGTACAGGATCTCGACGGCATGGGGCTGGACAGCCTGATGCAATTCAATCTGGCCCGGGATTGGGAAGCCTTCACCGCCGCGCTGGATGCATTCGCGGCGCCGGCGCTGAACGCGACCTATGCGGATATCGATGGGAACATTGGGTTCCGCACGGCGGGGCGACTGCCCATTCGCGGGCAGGGCACCGGGCTGGCGCCTTTGCCCGGTGACGTCGTGGAGAACCGGTGGCAGGGCTTTGTTGCACCGGCTGACCTGCCGGAGATCTTGAATCCACCCGAAGGCTTTCTTGCGGCGGCGAACGCGCGCGTGAACGCTGCGGGCGAGGGGCCGCTGGTGTCGGCGGACAATGCGCCGGGCTATCGCATTCGCCGGATTCAGACGGTGTTGTCGGAAGGCAATGAACTCACGGTGGACGATATGCGTGCATTGCAGGTGGACTGGCACGATACGCAGGCGGCGCTGTTGCTGCCGCAGTTGCTCCCCGAAATTGACGGGGCCGAGTTCACGGGGCTGGCCGTGGAAGCGCGCGGCTTGATGGAGGCATGGGCGGCGTCCCCCGTTGCGGCGCCGGATTCCGCCGCGGCCCTGCTCTTTCAGGCATGGTACCGGGCAATCGCGGTCAAGGTCTTCGAAGCGGGATTGAGCAGCGAAAACTTCGCGGCGTTGATGAAGAACAACTATCCGCTAAATCATGCGCTCGACCGGCTGATCCTGCATGCGCCGGAGAGCACTTGGTGGCGTGGCGCGCGGACGCCGATTATCGAAGCCGCATTCGAGCGCGCGGTCGAAGAGATCCGCGTTGCGCAAGGGGATGACATGCGTGCCTGGCGGCTCGACCGCATGCACCGGGTGCGTCTCGACCATGAACTGGGCGCGGCGGTGCCGCCGTTGGCGTGGCTCTTCAACGCGACGCCCGCGCCGTGGGGCGGCGGACCTTCGACTGTGGGCCGTGCACGGTACCGTTATGATCGCGCCTACGACGCCACCGCGGGTGCCACCGTGCGCGTGGCGGGCGAGATGACACCGACGGGCCCGAAGATGCAGGCGGTGATTCCCGGTGGCCAGTCCGGGCATCCGCTGAGTGGGCACTACCTCGATCAGTTCCCGGTGTGGCTTGCGGGAGAGCTACTGTCGATAGCGCCGCCGGATGATGCGACCGGGTCGATGATTGAACTGGTGCCCGAAGGATGAACGCCAGGAAGCGATTGCAGACGGTTTGCCGCGTGGGGCTGTTCCTCGCGTGCTTCGGTGCGTTCGCCGCGGCGGAATCCATCTTTAACGATCCACAGTTCGCGAATGGTTTCGTGATATCGGCGGACAGCACGAAGGCGCGCCCCCTGGAACTGGGGCTTCTGCAGCCCGCTACCGACTTACCGGCGCCGTCTTGGCGGTTGGCGCAGTGGGGCACGCGGGCGATGTTGCAGCCGGGGGATGGCGCGGTGGACGCGGCAGGTGTCTGGCGCGCGGCGAATGCCGCGAAGACGATGGAGCGCCGGATGGAGGGTGGAGAGACGCTGCTTTCGCTCCGCTTGAACGGGGACTACGAGTCGGGTGGGAAACTTCGTGCGAAGGGGGAGGCGTGGCCGCACCTGCTGGTGGGACAGAAGATGGATGTGCCGCTGGGCCATTTTGCGGAAGAGAGTCTTCGCTTCCGCGTAGATTTGCGCGTGGCACGGAGCAAAGCGGCGGCTTGGGCAAAGGACGCACTGAAACGTCCGCTGCACACGGCGCAGGTTTCGGCGTACTGGATGGTGCGGGGCGACGCCGCGGCGGGCAGCGCACCAATGTTCTGGTTTGGCATTCCTTTTTTTGATGTGCGACATGATGTGCCGCCGGGGCACTTTGCGATGGACACGGCGCAGTCCGGAGGGGCGGCGAAGTTTATCTGTAACCTTGAAGGCAGCCGCTTCTGGGACCGGCCGACGGGGGACGGTGCGTGGCACACGATTGACGTGGCGTTGGCGCCGCTGCTGCGGGAAGGCTTGCGGCGGGCGCAGGAACACGGGCATATGAAAGCGGTGGCCTACGACGATCTGCGCTTCACGTCCTTCAATCTGGGATGGGAGGTGACGGGACCCTACGACGCGACGCTGGAGATCCGGAATCTTGCGTTAAGGGGTGACCGGAAGGCCGGGCCATGAGTGTCCGGCATCAGCTTGCGATCGTCGCGTTGGTCTGGAGTGTTGCGCCGTTGTGCCTCGCCGGAGACTCCTTGCCCTTGCCGGATCCGTTTCTGATGAAGGACGGATCGCGGGTGGTGACGATGGAGGATTGGGCAGCGCGGCGAGAGGAGATGCGGGCGGTGCTGGAAGCGGTGGAGTATGGGCATGCGCCACCGTTGCCGGTGGTGGAGGTCGTCGAAGAATCGCGTGAAGACCTTGTGCTGCAATCGGGATTGGTAGCGGAGAAGGTGTTGGTGAAGTTGCGCTTCGCGAACGTGACGGTGCAGGCGGGGTACTGGAAGCCGAAGGCGGCGGCGGGACCCTTGCCCACGATCCTCGCGGACGAGCCGGTGTGGTGGGAGCAACCCTTCGTTGCGAACGGGATCGTGGACCGCGTGTTGACGCGGGGCTATGTATTCGCTGGATTCTGGAACGATGACTTCGCGTGTTACGAAGACCCGGAGAAGAATCCGGTGCAGGCGGCGTACCCGGACTACGACTGGGGTACGGTGGCAGTGGCGGCGTGGGGGTATCGGGTGGTCATGAACTGGCTCGAAACCGTGGACCCAGTCGATGTGAAGCAGGTGGCAATTTGGGGGCACTCGCGCCGGGGGAAGGCCTGCGCGTGGGCGGGTGCAACCGATGAACGCTTCGCGGCGGTGATTCCGCACATGTCGGGCATGGGCGGAACGGCGGCGTATCGGGTTCGCAGCAAGGGGGCGCAGGAACTGGAGGGATTGCTGGAGCGCTATTGGCTGCACCCGGCGATCTACGCGTTTATCGATCGCGAGGAATCGTTGCCATTCGACCAGCATTTTCTTCATGCTTTGATCGCGCCCCGGCCGGTGTATGCGCATGTCGGTCTTGAAGATGCGTGGGGCAATCCCCGGGGGGAACAGGCGGCCTGGGAGGCGGGACGGGCGGTCTATCGGTGGTTGGACGCGGCGGATGCCTGCGGCATCTACTTCGGCAACTATGGTCACCATGACCCCAATGGCCCGGAGGGTGGAGACACTTGGGAGACGGCATTGCAGTTTCTGGATTGGCAGTTCAAGGGCGTGCCGCCCGAGAAGTCCTTTTTGAAACCGAACTGGACGGGGCCTCCCAGCCATCCAGTCGCGAAAGGTGGTGAAACATGATTCGTTCTGATTCGCGTATCGGCGCGCTCCTGATGGTGCTCATTATATTCGCGCTGCTGCCGGACGCCGGTGCTGCGGACTTCGAGCCTCTATTCGATGGCGAGACCCTCGACGGCTGGCAGGCGGCGGACATGCGCTTCTGGTCGGTGACGGAGGGGGCGATTACAGCGACGGGTACGGAGGCCTTGCCGGCGGACCGGAATCATTACCTGGTGTATCAAGGCGGGGAACTGGGTGACTTCGAATTGAAGATGAAGCACCGTATCCTGAGCGAACACGATGTGAACTGCGGGTTCCAGTTTCGCAGCGAGATTTTCG
>JAUIKJ010000273.1 GCA_030430835.1 Candidatus Hydrogenedentota bacterium | reverse complement strand
CGACCCGGCGACCTACACCGAGAAGCAGGCGGCGACGACCGAGGAACTCGTCGCCGAGTTCGACAAGAACGTACAGAGCGCCCTCGCGATTCTGCGTGGAACAAGCGACGACGCGATGTCCAAGAACTGGAAACTGACCCTGCACGGTGAGACCAAGTTCGAAGCGCCGCGGGCAGGGGTGGTGCGCAGTTTCATCATCAGCCATATGATCCACCACCGGGGACAACTTACGATCTACGCACGGTTACTGGGTGTGCCGTTGCCGGGAATCTATGGACCGAGCGCGGACGAACAGCCCTAGACAAGACGCCTCCACCGGGGCCGCTGTGACCGCAAGGAACCGGCGGCCCCGGTCATTCCAGATCGCCAGCGTACTTTCTGTACAGGCCGCGAAACTGGTGGTAGGTCAGGCCGAGGCGTTCGGCGGCCTGGCGTTGGTTGTAGCGGGTTTCCTCCAGCGCCGCACAGATCAGCGCAATCTCGTAGCGGCGGACCGCATCGAGGAAGGGTTCGTCCAATGAGACCGGCGGCATCTCGGTTGCTGCGCAAATCTCCGGCGCTTTCGCGGCCGCCGCATCCTTGTCGCGGCCACCAGGCGCGGTGCCTTCGGGTGCGAAGGGGGAGCGAAAGGGATCGAATTCGATCTCGGTAATGCGATCCCCCGCGCAGCGGTAGACCGCGCGTTCCACGACGTTCTTCAGTTCGCGCACGTTGCCGCGCCACGGGTGGTTTTCCATGGCCTTGACCACACGATCACTGAACTGCGGCGCGTTGCTGCGGCCAAGTTCCACCGCCATGCGCCCGGCAAAGTGTGTGGCCAGCAGCAGGATGTCTTCCTTCCGTTCCCGCAGCGGCGGCACATAGATCACTTCAAAGGATAGGCGATCCAGGAGATCGCGCATGAAGCGCCCGTCATCCGCCAGGCCCTTGAGGTCGGCATTCGTCGCGCCGACGATGCGAACATCGACCCGCACGACTTCCGAGCCACCGACCCGCTCAAAGGCACCGTACTCCACCACCCGCAAAATTTTTTCCTGCACCGGCACCGGGATATTGCCCAATTCGTCCAGAAAGAGTGTGCCGCCATCCGCCGCCTCGAAGCGTCCCCGGCGGCGCCCGGTTGCGCCCGTGAAGGCACCGGGCTCATGCCCGAAGAGTTCCGATTCGATCAGTGTGGGGGAGAGCGCCGCACAGTTCAGTTCGACCAGGGGTTCCTGCCAGCGCCCGGAAAGAAAGTGGAGCCGCTTTGCGGCGAGTTCCTTGCCGGTGCCGCGTTCACCCACTATCAGCACGGGCCGGTCCACCGGGGCGACCCGCGAAAGCTGCTCCTGAAAAGCGAGGAAGGCCTCGGATTGGCCTATCGCATCACCGATGGCCGTGACATCGGCGGCTTCGCTGGGTTCACCATACATGCCCTCATGATAAACGCCGCGCTGGCGGATTCGCCAGCGCGGCGTGGTAGCTTGCCTTCGGCCGGTTTAGAGGGCCGTCGCCTGCTTGATGTAGTCCAGTTTGGGGAAGTTCGCTTCCAGGTAGGCATTGCCCTTGTGCTGGATCTGGCCCTGATCCGGGGATTCGCCGTAGGCGTCACAGATGGCGCGGACCGTGTCCATGCCCTCGGTCACCTTGCCGATGGGGGCGAAGCCCTGGCCGTCGAGAAAGCTGTTGTCGCCGAGGCTGATGAAGAGCTGGCTCGTGCGCGAGTTCGGCCCGGAGGTGGCGAAGCACAAGGTGCCTTCGGCATTGCTCTCCACGACTTTGTCGTCCTGGATCGTATTGTTGCGCCACTTCGCGGAGACCTCGGGGTCGCCGTGGATACCAAACTGAATCACGAAGGGACGCGGCTGCGTCACCACACGGAAAAAGCGGACGCCCGAGAAGAAGTCCTGCTCGACCAGTTCCATGAAGCGGGCGGCGCCGAGCGGCGCCCAGTCGGGGTTGATATCCACGGTGAAGTCACCGCAGCTGCATTCGAACTTGACCTGGGGCATGTTTGCATCCTCTCCGAAAAAGTTAGCCCCGCCGGGGTTCGGCGGGGCATTGCGTCTTGGGTGTTGTTTACTCGGCCAGCAGCAGCGTGACCTTCTTCGTGTAGTCCAGGTTCGGGAAGGAGGACTTGAGGTACTCGTTGCCCTCGGCCTGAATCCGGCCCTGCTGCGGCTGCTCGCGGTACTCGGGATTGATCTTCTTCACCGTGTCGAAACCTTCGACCACCTGGCCAAAGGGGGCGAAGCCCATTCCGTCGAGCCGGGCATTGTCCCCGTAGTTGATGAAGACCTGCGTGGTGCGCGTGTTCGGTCCACGCGAGGCGAAGCTGATGTAGCCCGGCGCATTGGTCTGCGTCACCGGGTCGTCCTTGATGTCAGAATCGCGCCAGATGGCGCCGAGGGCCGGGTCGGCGGCCATGCCCCACTGGACCATGAAGCCGGGGACCACGCGGAAGAAACGTGCTTCGGTGTAGAAGCCCTCCTTGCACAGCGTGTAGAAGCGCTCAGCCCCCAGCGGAGCCCACTCCTTGTGGCACTCCAGAACGAAATCGCCGCAGGAGGTTTCAAACTTCACCCGGTAGGTGTCCGGCGCGGCAGCAGGCCATTCTTCGGTGGGGGTCCAAGTGGTCGCGGGCTGCGGCTCCGCCTGCGCCGCTTCATCCGGCGCGGGGGCCGTGCCCTCGGCCTGTGCAAGCTTCTCCTGTTTCTCCTTGGCGAGTTCCATGACGACCTCGTCGATCGTATCGCGCGCCTGCTCCACCTCGAGTTGGGCCTGTTTCTCCTGTTCCAACTGTTCGGCCGTGACGCGGGCGGGTTCAAAATAGCTGTTGAAGGCCGCAACCCCGGCGACGACCGTCGCGACGATGGCGATGGTGACAAGATTCCGTTTCACGCTGACACCTCCTGGCGCCACGATTAGGTGGCGTATGGACTGCTGTTTCGTATTCTTCATCATAGCCTGCATGCGGAAAATCCCGCAAGCCGGCCACAGGGCCGATTAGAGTGAGAGTTCCTTCGGCGACACTACGATACCGTCATCATCGGCGTAGAGGTAGTGGCCCGGGCTGAAGGTAATCCCCGCGAAGCGCACCGGTACGCCGCGCTCGCCGAGGTTGCGCTTCTCCGTTTTCATCGGACAGGTACCCAGGGCCTTGACGCCCAGGGGCATGCCCCCGATCTCCGCGGAGTCGCGGATACAACCATTGATGACAATGCCGGTCCAGCCGTTCTTGACCGCCGCCGCGGCCAGGTTGTCCCCCAGCATCGCGCGACGCATCGAGGCCCCGCCGTCGACCACCAGGACCCGGCCCGCGCCGGGCTCGTTCACGGCCTCACGCACGCGGCTGTTGTCCTCAAAAGCCTTGACCGTCTCGATGGGTCCGCAGAAACTGGCGCTGCCGCCGAAGTCGGCAAAGTCGTCCTCGGCCACCTGCAAGTGGTCCGCATGCGCGTCACAGAGATCCGCCGTCGTAAAATCCATGGTGTTGTCCTCATTCGGTAGGGGGGGAGCCACGTGGAACTTCGGTCCCGCGGTCAGAACTGGCTGATATCGCGTCCGAAGATAAAGGTACGTATCCAGTCAAAGAGCACCAGGGTCTTGTTCTTCCAGCTCATCAGCTTCGTGAAATAGGCGGAACGCCAGAAGATCCAGGTGGTGAAACCTTTCCCCTTGATGTTCTTCATGTCGGCGAGGGCCTTCTTGTCGCCGACGTAGACCATCATGCCCATGTGCTTGTAGTGGAAGGGCGGATCCATCTTGCCTTCGGCCTCGCCATTGAAGAGCCGGGCGAGGTACTTGCCTTCCTGCTGTGCCGCCTGCGCGGTCTGTGGCAGGGGTTCCGCCGGCGTCACCGAACAGTCGCCCGCCGCATAGATGCCGTCGGCCCCGGGGACGCGCAGGCACTCGTCTACAATCAGGCGTCCGCGTTCTTTCTCGAAGGGCAGGCGGTTGACGAAGTCCGTGGCGGTGTTGCCGGTGGACCACACGAGGAGGCCGTAGGAGATCTCGTCGCCGGCGTGGAGTACAAGCTTGTGGTGTTGCACTTCCTTCACCGCGGCGTTGGTGCGCAGGCGGATCCGCTGGCGCGAGAAGCGGCGGCGGGTATAGTCCTGCAGGCGCGCATCAAAGGCGGTGAGGATTTTGTCTTGCGCTTCGACAAGGGTGATGTTGACGTAGGGCATGAGATCCGGAAACCACTTGCTCAAATCGTCGTTGAGAAAGTCGTGCAACTCTGCGGCGAACTCCACTCCCGTGGGACCACCGCCGACAACGACAAAATGCAGCAGCCACTCAAAGTCACGCGTGGGACGGCCCGGCTTGCTGGCGCGCTCGAAGCACTGGATGATCTCCTGGCGGATGCCGCGGGCGTCGGAGGTCTCCTTGAGGAAGTGGGCGTGCTCCTCCACCCCGGGGATACCAAAGGTGTTGTTCGCCGCGCCGACGGCAATGACCAGCTTGTCGTACGTTACATCGAAGGGCGTGCTCTTGAACTTGCCCTTGCAGTGGGCAATCTTTTTCTCGGTGTCGATGTCTTCGCAAAAACCCTGGTGGAAGCGGATGCCCTTGCGTGCCACGCGGATCGGTTCCATGA
>JAUIKJ010000272.1 GCA_030430835.1 Candidatus Hydrogenedentota bacterium | reverse complement strand
CCTCGTCGGTGGCCGGCTCGTCGCTCGCGCCCTCAGCCTCGAACACCTCGTAGGTGTCTTCGAAGTCCGGACCGGACGACGCGATCAGCATCTGCGCCAACTCGGCAGCGCCTTCTGCAGCAGCCTCCTGCTCCTCAACCCGCTCTTCACCCACGCCGTCGCCCTGGCCCTCTGGGACGACGAACAACTCGTCTGGATCCAGTGGCTCGGTGCGGCTGGATTGCTCACCGGCGGCGTGCTCATTCTCCGCGCCCGGCGCCATATTGTGCTCCCCGCCGCACCGCCACGGGCGTAAAGGCGCTACTATATGAAAGGCCCCGGCGCAACGATCACGCCGGGGCCTTCAATGCTAAATTGACGCTGCCTTACTTCTTCTTGCGGGTCGCAGCCTTCGCCTTGGCCTTCTTCTTCGCCTTGGCCTTCGCCTTGACTTCCTTGCGCGGATTCTCAAGCGCGGCCTGCGCCGCGGCGAGGCGCGCGATCGGAACGCGGAAGGGGCTGCAGCTCACATAGTTGAGGCCGACACGATGGCAGAACTTCACCGATGAAGGTTCGCCACCGTGCTCGCCGCAGATGCCGACCTTGAGATCGGGGCGCTCACCGCGTCCGCGCTGTACGCCCATCTCCACAAGTTGGCCGATGCCTTCCTGATCGAGCACCTGGAAGGGGTCACGCGGCAGGATGTCGTTCTCAAGGTAGTAGGGCAAGAAACCATTGATATCGTCACGCGAATAGCCGAAGCCCATCTGCGTGAGATCGTTCGTGCCGAAGCTGAAGAACTCGGCGCGCTCCGCGATCTTGTCTGCCACAAGGCAGGCACGCGGGATCTCGATCATGGTACCGACGAGGTAGTCCAACTTCTTCAGCTTGTACTTGGCCTTTACCTCGTCCGCCACGGTGCGCACAACCGCTTCCTGGTTCTTGAACTCGTTCTCGTGGCCCACCAGCGGAATCATGATTTCCGGGAGCACCTTGGTCTTCTTCTTGCCGAGTTCGGCCGCGGCCTCCAGGATGGCGCGGGCCTGCATCTCCGTGATTTCCGGATAGACCGTGCCCAGGCGGCAACCGCGGTGGCCCAGCATCGGGTTCAACTCGTGCAACTGCTCGATACGGGCTTCCACGTCCTTCACACTACGCCCAACGTGATCGGCGAGTTGCTTCTTCTGCGCGTCGTCCAGCGTCATGAACTCGTGCAGCGGCGGATCGAGCAGGCGCACCGTAACCGGCTTGCCGGCCATCGCCTTGAAGATACCGAGAAAGTCCTTCTTCTGGAAAGGCAGCAGCTTCATCACCGCCTTGCGCCGATCCGCTTCCGTCTGCGCGAAGATCATCTCGCGCACGTGAATTACGCGCTCCGGCTCGAAGAACATGTGCTCCGTACGCGCAAGGCCAATGCCCTCCGCACCGAAGGCCACTGCCTGCGCCGCGTCTTCCGGGGTCTCGCAGTTCGTGCGCACATTGATCTGGCGCGTGGCGTCCGCCCACTTCATGAGCTTCTTGTACCACTTGTTGCGCTCGGGCTGCGCCGGCAGCACGCCAACCGATCCTTCGTACACGAGGCCGGTGGTGCCGTTCAGCGAAATCCAGTCACCCTCGCCAATCGTCTTACCGTCGACCGTGAACTTTTTCGCCTTCGCGTCAATGCTCAGCGCGCCGCAGCCGACAATGCAGCACTTGCCCCAGCCGCGCGCAACAAGTGCCGCGTGGCTGGTCATGCCGCCCTTGGCCGTGAGAATCGCCGCCGCAACGTGCATGCCGTGCACGTCTTCAGGAGACGTCTCATTTCGGACGAGAACCACCGGCTCGCGATCTTCCGGCTTTTTCTTCTCCTGCTCTTTCGCCCAGGCCGCCGCATCGTCTGCTGTAAACACCACACGGCCCACGCCGCCACCCGGACCCGCCGGCAGGCCCTTGGCCAAGCGCGGCGCCCTGCTCTCGGCCTCCGGATCGAGCATCGGGTGCAGCAGTTCATCAAGCTGCTCCGGCTTCACACGCTGCAGCGCGGTCTCCTTGTTGATCAACTTGCTCTCCGCCATCTCCACCGCGGTGCGCACCGCGGCCGTGCCCGTGCGCTTGCCCGTGCGGGTCTGCAGCATCCAGAGTTCGCCGTCTTCAATGGTGAACTCGATGTCCTGCATGTCCTTGTAATGCTTCTCCAGCTTGTTCCGGATCGCGTAAAGCTTCTTGTACACCTTCGGCATCGCTTCCTCGAGCGATTTGATGTCCTTCTGGTCCTCGGTCTTGGTCGACTTGTTCAGCGGCGACGGCGTGCGCGTGCCCGCGACCACGTCTTCGCCCTGCGCATTGATCAGCCACTCACCGTAGAACTTATCTTCGCCCGTGGCCGGGTTGCGCGTGAAAGCCACGCCCGTGGCCGAGGTGTCGCCCATGTTGCCGAAGACCATCGCCTGCACGTTGACCGCCGTGCCCCAGTCGTGCGGGATGCCTTCGATCTGGCGATAGGCAATGGCGCGCTTGCCGTTCCACGACTGGAACACGGCGCGGATACCGCCCCAGAGCTGTTCCATCGGATCATCCGGAAACTCCACGCCCAGCGTCTTCTTCACCAGCTTCTTGTATTCGTCGACGAGACCCTTCAGGTCATCCACGTCGAGATCGGTATCTTCGGTCACCCCCTTCTTCGCCTTGAGCGCATCCATCGCATGCTCAAGCTTGTGGCGGATGCCTTCGCCGTCCTTCGGCTCGACGCCGGCCGCCTTCTCCATCACCACGTCGGAATACATCGTGATCAGGCGGCGGTACGCGTCATAGGCAAAACGCTCATCGCCGCTCTTCTTCACCAGACCCGGCAGGGTCTTCGAGGTGAGGCCGACATTCAGCACGGTCTCCATCATGCCCGGCATCGACATGCGCGCACCCGAGCGCACCGACATCAGCAAGGGGTTCTTCTCGTCGCCGAACTTCTTCTTCATCACGCGCTCGGTCTTCTTCAGCGCGCTCTTCACGTCATCGATCAAGGCCTTCGGCAGCTTGCCCTTATTCTCATAGTAGGCCGTGCACATCTCGGTCGTGATCGTGAACCCGGCCGGCACGGGAATTCCCAGCTTCGCCATCTCCGCCAGGTTCGCACCCTTGCCACCGAGCAGGTTCTTCATGCTCCCATGGCCATCGCCCTTGCCACCACCAAAGGAATACACCCGTTTGTTCGCCATTGCTATTCTCTCTCCTGGAAGTTGGTTCCGAAAAAGCGTTCCCGTTGCCATCGCGCCCCCACCGGGCAGCCACGACAAAGCGGCGAGAATGCCGGAATACGGGAAAAATACGCTGTCTCCGCGCGATGCGCAGACAAACAGGCCAAGTATACCGAACGCGCCCGAAGCACGCAACCTCTCCGCTAGCAAACGGTTAGGGAAGCCCTGACACACGCACTCCGCCACCGCGCCTTGGACCGAATTCGCGCCGGTATGCCATAATCACCCACCCCACGCGCCAGTAGCTCAGTCGGATAGAGCAGCGGACTTCTAATCCGCAGGCCGCAGGTTCGATCCCTGCCTGGCGCGCCATTCGAATTTCCCCTGAAACCCTCACCCACTCCCATCATAGCCCGCCTTCGACACATCAAAAAGCAGATTGTTCTTCGGCCCGAACCAGCCGACGGACCACCGCGCGTTGCGCGCGAGATAGGCGTTGGTCTCGGGCGCCCATTCCCAGTGTTCGCTGGTGACGTGGCCGTCGGCCCATAGGACGTTCGCGCGGCCGTAGTGCCGGAAGTGCATGCTGGGCGAGAGGAAGCCGCCGTCGGCCTGTCCATGCGGATGCGTGTGAGACGCAAAGTGCGGCGGCTCAATGAAACCATACTCGACGATATGGCCCTGCTGCGGCAATGCGGCGTCGGCGAACATCACGGTTCGCGCGGGCTCGGCCACGCGCACGTCGCGCGTGCCGGAACGTACCGCACTCACCGGGTCATCATTCAGGTAGAGCGTGCTGCCGATGTAGGTCATGTTGTAGCCGTAGCCGCCGGTGCCCGATTCGAAGGCGTTGCCCACGTCGCCGCTGCGGCGGTACTCGAAAAACTCCGGGCATTCCTTCACACGGCCATCAACCAGGTATTCGGCGAGCGGCCCCAGCGCGGGGTCGAAGCTGCTGTTCGCGTTCGGCGTGGGGCGTTCACCGTGCCAGCGCTTGCGGCCGCCGAAGTCCTCGGGGTCCGCGCCGGGCAGGGTAAAGTCGAAGAAGTCCGGCGCGGCGGGCACGTAGAATCCATTGTGCTCAGAGGCATACATCACGTTGGCCAGATAGAGCTGCCGCAGGTTGTTCACGCACTCGACCGACCGCGCCTGCGCGCGTGACCGTGAGAGCGCGGGCAAGAGCAGCGCGGCCAGTATCGCGATGATCGCGATCACGACCAGCAACTCCACGAGGGTGAAACCACCGCGGCGCGCGGGCCGCTTCGGCCGCACCAGCGTCATACACCCGGCGAACCCGAGCACCACGGCAAACAGCGGCCAACGCAGCGGCATTGGTTGTACCGGCCCGGAGGCAAAGCTAAAGCTCTCCACGCCGAGCAGCGTCGTCAACGCGCTATCGCCATAGAGTTCGACCGTCAGCCCGACGG
>JAUIKJ010000271.1 GCA_030430835.1 Candidatus Hydrogenedentota bacterium | reverse complement strand
CGCGGCGGTGATTGGGGTGCCGGTGTGCGTATTTCTGACGCTTTTCGTGGTGAGCCTGGGCACGATTTTCAAGGGCCTGAAGAACCTGACGCTCGACCTGAACGCGGTGGAATCCTTCCTGGCGAGTGGCGTTGTCGGTCTGATTGGCGCGGTGATCGTGTATGCGTTGTTGCGTCGGCGGTGGGCGGCGCAGCAGTCGCTTCCGGTGGAGACGCAGCTTGATCGGGTGGAGGCGGTGTTCGGGATTCTGGTGATCATCACCTCGTGTTCCGTGGCTTTCTCGCACGGTGCGAATGACGTGGCAAATGCGGTGGGTCCGCTGGCGGGCGTGATTGAGATTGTAAACACTAACCAGGTGCCGCAAAAGGTGGGTGTGGAACTGTGGGTGCTGGCGCTGGGCGGCCTGGGAATCGTGTTGGGGCTGGGGACCTATGGGTACCGGGTGATGCAGACGGTGGGCTATAAGATCACGGAGATAACGCCTTCACGCGGGGTGGCGGCGGACTTGGGCGCGACGGTGACGGTGCTGGCGTGCACGCGCATGGGGCTTCCAATTTCGACCACGCACACGCTGATCGGCGCGATCATTGGCGTGGGCATGGCGCGCGGCATTACGGCAGTTGACCGGCGCACGATTACGAGCATTGCGCTCTCATGGTTGATCACGGTACCGATCGTGGGCGTCATTACCATGATCTTCTTTACGGTGGCCCGGTTCTTCCTGGGCTGATGGGCCTCTCCCCCGCGTTTCTGCTAGGCTACCGGCTTTCCAGTTTGCCGTCTCCGGGAGAACACCATGCTGGCGATTGAGTGGACCGGCCCGCGTCAGATGCGGCCGACCGAACGGCCGAAGCCCGAACCGAAAGCGCACGAAGCGCTGTTGCGCATTGAGTCGGTCGGGGTCTGCGGTTCCGACATACACTACTACGAAGAGGGGCGCATCGGCGATCAGGTTGTGAGCCCGCCGCTCATTCTTGGTCATGAATATGCGGGCATCGTGGAAGCGGTGGGCGCGGCGGCCGACGCCTCGCTGGTGGGCAAGCGGGTGGCCGTGGAACCGGGCATCCCGTGCATGGGCTGCGAATGGTGCCGGACGGGACACTACAACGTGTGCCGCGACATGTTTTTCCCCGGCGGGCCCGGCAGCGATGGCGCACTCTCGGAGTACTACACCGTGCACGCGGGCTTCTGTCATCCTGTGGCGGAGGACGTTGGCGCGGACGTGGCCGCGATGGTGGAACCCCTGGCGGTCGCGGTTCACAGCGTGGAACTCGCGGGGTTGAAGCCGGGCGATACGGCGGCGGTGGTGGGGCTGGGTCCGATTGGGTTGCTGGTGGCGGAGGTGTTGCGGGTGTGTGGGGCGGATGTGATTTACGGTTCGGACCTGCTTTCCTACCGGGTGGCGGTGGCGGCCGAGTATGGCGTGACGGGGGCGAACGACGCGACACAGCGCGACTTCGTGGATGCGATCGAGGACTGGACCGATGGACGCGGGGTGGACGTGTCTTTTGACTGTACGAACCGTTCCGAGGGATTGGGGATTGCGACACGTATCGCGCGGCCGGCGGGCCAGGTGGTTCTGACGGGAATCTCGGGGGCGGACAGCGATCCGCTCCCTGTGAGTACGGCACGCCGGCGCGAGCTGACGCTACGTTGGTGCCGGCGCTTCAAGAACAATTACCCGGCGGCGCTGCGCCTAATCGAAAGCGGGCGGATCGACGTGCGTAAGCTGATTACGCACAGCTTTCCGCTGCGGCGGACGGGCGAGGCCTTTGCGTTGGTGGCGGGCTACCAAGACGGCGTGCTGAAGGCGTCGATCGATTTTTGAATTGTAACCGGCGCATGGGCCGCCGGGTCTGAGTCAGAGAGACATTGGCCGAGATTGACGAGAGGATTCCAATCGTGAGTTTGTGGAAGAAGATAGTGCTTGGCGTGGTCGGGGTGATGCTGGTATTTGCGGTGCTGTTCGTGATCTTTGTGGGTCCGTGGCCGGTCTATGAGGATTCCGAATGGGAATCCTCGGATTATTATGCGCAGGCGATCGCGGACATCGCGGCGCACGCGGCCGACTCCGAGCGGACGAATGCGCCGGGCACGCTGAAGGCGGGTTGGGGTTTCCGGGACATCACGCCGCGAATTGGTGTGCCTTTGGCGGGCTACGGTGGCCGGAAAGGCGACAAGGCCTCTACCGGGGTGCGCGATGAACTGGAAGTGAAGGCGCTGGCCTTCAGCGACGGGAAGGACACGGCGGTGCTGGTGGGTTCGGACATGCTGATTATTCCGCCGAACGTGAGCGCGATGGTGCGGGCGCGGGTGGCGGAACAGGTCCCGCTGACGGCGGACGACATTCTCTTCAATGCGAGCCACACCCACTGCGGCCTGGGTGGCTGGGCGCCGGGCATCGCGGGCAACGTGACGGGCGGTGCCTACGACGAGACCGTGCCGGAGTTCCTCGCGGAACGCTTCACGGAAGCCATCGTGGAGGCCTACAACTCCCTTGAGCCGGCGAAGCTGGCAAGCGGTAGCGTGGACGCGGCGAAGTACATTCGCAATCGCGCGCGGGATGCGGGCGTGGATCCGGAACTGAGCTGGCTGTATGTGGAACAGGAAGATGGCGACAACTGCTACCTGGTGAGTTTCTCGGCGCATCCGACGATTTTCAGCGACGACATGATGGAGTTCAGCGCGGAGTATCCCGGCGAGTTGCGCCGGCGGATCGAACGCGAAACCCGTGCGGACACGGTTTATCTGGGCGGTGCGGTCGGGAGCATGAGCCCGCGGGCACCGGAAGGCGCGACACCGTCTGAGCGCGTGGCGAAGATGGGCATCGAACTGGCCGATCTGGTGCTTGCGCATGCGAAGCCGATCGCCTATGAGACCGAGGTGGACGTCGCTTCCATTGGGGTGCCGCTGGGGATGCCGCCGATGCAGATGCGTCCGGTCAATGCGAGCTTCCGCATGTCCCCGCTGATTTCGGGGGTGCTGGGGCTTCCGAAGGAAGGCTGGATGCACGGCGTGCGCGTGGGCAGCCTGGTCTTCGTGGGGATGCCCTGTGACTTCAGTGGCGAGATTTCGGTGGACTGGAAGGCGTGGGCGGAGAACCAGGGCTACGACCTGTGGACCCTGAGCTTTTGCGCGGCCTACTGTGGATACTTCTCCCCGGACCGCTACTACAAGGAAGAGCCGCTGGGCTACGAGACCGGCATGATGAGCTGGTTCGGCCCGAACGTGGAGGCGTATTTCACGGCGCTCTTCCACAAGTTTGTCGAGGAACTAGCGCCCCCGGCCCGCGACGCCGCCTAATCCGGTGTATCAGGAGCATCAGTTGACGGGGGCGGTGGATCCACCTCGCAAGGCGCGTCCCCCGCAGAACCCGCGCATTGCCGCGGGACGGCTGGCGATTGGGCTGGCATTGATGATCCTTGCCGCTTGGCTGGAGATTGCGTGGCTGCAGGACGAGCCTTTCAACCGGTCGATTCTCGCATCGGAAGCAGCGCCGGGGACCACGGACGGGATTCCCGTGACCCTGCGCACGTTGCCAAGCGCGATGAACGAGGCGGAGCGCGCGATGATGGATCGTGCCTTCGCGGTGGCGGCGGACGGCGACGATGCGTTGCAGGCGACGATGGACGGTGTGTTCGCGGGGCCACGCGTGGTGCTGGCGAAGCTACCGCCGGAGACCCTTGAAGCGCTGACGGTGGATGGCCGTCCGCCGGTGGCGGGGCAGCATGAAGCGCTGGCGGGTGACCTCGCGGAGGAGGGCAGCTTTGAACTGGATGGCGTGACCTGGACGGTGACCGGACGGTTGCCGCAGGGGGCGAGCGCCTTCCTGTATTCCTACCTGTTGCCTTCCACGCCCGCGCTTGCGGCGGACGCGGACGCGACGCCGGCGGAAGATCGCAGCGAGGCAGTGCTGTACCTGGACGGGAGCGCGGCCATCGCGGCGTGGGAACGCACGGCGGACGAAAGGGAAACGCCCCCGACATCGCCACCGGCGGCCGGGCTGGTACGCGGCAATGTGCGCACGCCGGTGCACATCGGGTGGCTGGTCTGGGCCGGACTGATCTTCATCGCGTGGGGCGGAGTGCCGCTATACCTGCGTGGTATCCAGGCACTGTTATCGCGGGCGCCCGAGATGCCGGGCATCCTGCTGACTGAAATTGAGCGTTGGCCGCGTCTGTTCACCGGGATGCACCTGTTCCTCTTCTGCGTGTTTTTCATTGCGATGTCGCAGGGCATGTTGAATCCGCTCTGGAACCTGCGGGTTCTTTCGATCGTGAATGCGATTTTCGCGGAGGGCGAGCTGCAATACGTGGAGGAGGCCTATGCCTCGGGCAACGTGATCGCGGCGGCCTGGGCGACCTTCAAAAACAACTACCTCGTGCAGACCTTCGGGATGACCTTCTTCTTTCCGTTGGCGCTGTGGGCGATGGGCGCCAACATCCCTCTCTCTCTCGCGATGATCGGCATCCCCATTATCACGGCGTCGATCTTCACGCCAGTCAGTGTTGGCGGATATGGCGGACCACAGCTCATCGCGTGGTTCTTGTTCGTCAAGCTAGGGAATGCTGCGAAAGCCGAC
>JAUIKJ010000270.1 GCA_030430835.1 Candidatus Hydrogenedentota bacterium | reverse complement strand
GCAACGGAACTCAGCCAGTCCGCGCGTTCCTCGAAGGTGCCCAACTCGAAATTGGCGAGATTTCCTTCGTCGTTAAAGATGCTGCCACGGTGTTCGATCTCCACCCGCAGCGATTCCTTGAAAGGCACGGGATCGGGGATGTGCCAGCGATAGGTAGAGACGCGGTCGCCCGGGAAGATGCCCTCATACACGGGCACGCCGTGATAGGGCGCGGCAAACTCGCGAAAGCCCCAGGCGTCGTTGAAGTAGTCCTCGGTCCCGGTCCCCTTCAACTGCGGCGTCTCAGCGCCGTCGATAAAGAAGAAGTCGTCGCCCTCGCCATACCAGCCCACTTCGTTTTGGAGTGCGGAGTAGACCGTGCCGACATAGTGGCCGTGCCCCCGCGTGTCGAGCAGGGTATAGCGGCCCGGCTGCGCCGGGTGCGCCTGATTGTAGCGCGCATGGAAATACGCGGTGTCGTCCGGGAGTTGCTCGTGTTTCTGCCAGTCGACGTAGAAGTAGAACGAATCCACCTTCTCTTCGGATTCGTTCGTCGCGGTGAGCTTGATACGCTCGCGGAAGGGCATGCGCCAATAACAGGTACGCGAACGGCCCAGTGAGGTCACCGCCGTCACCGAGGAGATGTACTCCGTAAAGGCGCCGTGTCCCAGCCCGAAAAAATCCCCCAGAGGCGCTTCCACGCTCGGCTTATCCGCGCCATCGTAGTAGACACGCAGCACGATGGACTGCGGATAGAAGAGGTCCCGCGTACCCACCGTATTCCAGAGGTGGGTGATCACGCCCGGACCTTCGAGATCCGCCAGCACCAAGGTGCCCCCCGCTTCGATAGGGCGCGCATCGCCGTTCCGATTGAGGTCCGCATTCGAACTGCTGGCCCGCCGCGCCTCGTAGTTCTGGAAGCGCGTCAGTGCATCCAGCGCGTCTCCGGCGGGCGCCTGTGCCCAAGCCGATGCGGCAATCCAGCAACTTGCCAGTATGGCGACGATACGCATCATCCTCTCCCTACGCCCAGCGGGTGGCGACTATCGACTTCGCTCGTGGAAACAGCACGACCTCTCTTGGAAACAGCGGCCCCCATGTCATCTCGACCGCCCCCATGTCATCTCGACCGCCCCCATGTCATCTCGACCGAAGGGAGAGATCTTAGGTTTCCCCCGATGGCCAATACGACATGGCACACCGGCGTTCCGATTGAGACGAAGCCCCTCATCGCGCGACTACACCAGCGCTTCCAGTTCGTCCACCAGTTCCTTGAAGCGCGCCATCGCCGCGGCGACCGCGTCCGGCTGTTCGAGATCCACCCCGGCATCCCGCAGAAGGTCGAGCGGAAACTTCGATCCGCCGCTCTGCAGGAAGCTCAGGTAGCGGTCGCGTTCCTTGGCACCGCCGCCGAGTACCATGCGCGAGAGCGCAATCGCCGCTGAGAGCCCGGTCGCGTATTTGTACACGTAGAAGGCGCTGTAGAAGTGCGGGATCCGCAGGCCTTCCAAGTCCAGCGTTTCGTCGATGGTGAACGCCGGACCGAAGTAGAGTTCGATCAGCTTGCGGTACTCCGCACGGATCACGTCCAAGGTCAGCGGCTGTCCCTGCTCTGCGATCGCATGGATGATCTTTTCGTACTCGGCGAACATCGTCTGCCGGATGATGGTCCCGCGAATCTCGTCGATCTCCTTGCAGATAAGCTGGATTCGCTGCTGCTTCGACTTCGCCTGCGCCATCATGTGCCGGCCGAGCAACTGCTCGTTGAAGGTCGACGCGACTTCCGCCACAAATATCGTGTAGTGCGCGTACTGATAGGGCTGCTTCTTCGCGCTGTAGTGCGTGTGCATCGAGTGCCCCGCTTCGTGCGCCAGCGTGAACATGCTGTCGAGCACGTCGGACTTGTAGTTCATCAGGATGTAGGGCGGCGTGCCGTAGGCCCCATAGGAAAACGCGCCGCTGCGCTTGCCCTGGTTTTCATAGCGATCCACCCAGCGATCCTTGAGCAGCCCGCTGCGCAGCGTCTTCACGTACTCCGCGCCCAGCGGCTTGAGCGCGGTGCAGATCGTGTCCACCGCCTTCTCATAGGGAATGTTCACGCGCGCCTGCTTCACCAGCGGATTGCGCGTGTCGTAGGCGTGAATGCTGCGCAGTTTGAGCACGCGTTTGCGGAGCGCCAGATAGCGGTACACGGTGTCGAGGTTGTCGTGCACCGCCTCGATCAAGCTGTCATAGACGGCCACCGGCACGTTGTCCCCAAAGAGCGCCGCCTCACGCGCCGACGGGTGGTTGCGCACGCGCGCGCCGTAGATGTCCTGCAAGACCGACGACGACAGCGTCGCCGCCAGCGTATTCGCGTGCGCCTCGTATTGCGCATAGAACTTGGTGAAGGCCTGCTTACGCACGCGTCGTTCCGGCGACTCCAGCAGGCTGGCAAAGGAGCTCTGCGAAAGTTCAATCTTCCGGCCGCGTTCATCGGTCACGTAGCCGAAATCGAGATCCGCATCGTTCAACTGGCCAAAGATCCGCGACGCCGAACCGGCCACTTCGCCCTGCATCGCCAGCAAGCGCTCTTCTTTCTCGGAGAGAATGTGCGGGCGGTAGCGCACCAGCTTTTCCAGGGAGAAACGGAAGGGCTTCAGCGACGCGTCCTCCATGAAGGTCCGCATCTTCTTCTCGGGGATTGCCTGTAATTCAGGCGCGATAAAGCTCGCGGCCTCGCCGGCCTGCGTCGCGAGGTAGGTGAAACGCGCCACCATCCCCTGGTAGGTGCTGTTCGCCACGTCCTCGGCGGATTTCAGGTAGGCATACACCCCCAGATTCTCCGCGAGCACGTCGAACTTCTGGTCGTAGTCGAAGCAGGCGCGGATATTTTTCGCCGATTTGCCGAGCGTGCCGCGAAACTGCTCGAAACCGTCGATCATCTTCTCCAGTTTCTTGTAGCCCTTCTCCCAGGCTGCGTCGTCCTTGAAGGCCTTGCTCAGGTCCCAGGTATCGGCTATCTTCACCTTGCTGCGCGGCGGAATACTGCTCGTCTTCGCCATGGTATTGTCACTCCTTCCGGATGGTGTGTCGCGTTGAGAAGACCGCAGTATACGCCACCGATCCCGGGCGGGCCAATGCCCCGCTGGACCCCACCCGGATGCGCCCGCTAGAATCTCCCCATTCAAGGGGACCATCCGTGGACGAACAGCACTACCGCGATTTGATCGCAAAATTCTCCGGCCTGCGCGTGCTCGCCGTGGGCGATATCTATCTGGACGAGAACGTCTTCGGCGTCGTCACCGAGGTCAGCCTCGAGGCGCCGATTCCCGTCTTTGAGGTGCGCGAGCGCCGCCATAACCCTGGCGCTGCCGGCAATGCCGCCTGCAACGCCGCATCGCTCGGCGCGGCGGTCACGATGATCGGCGTCGTCGGGGACGATGTAAACGCCGGGATCGTTAAGCGCGAGTTCGAGGCGCGCGGGGTCAACACAAAGGGCATCGTGACCGATCCCGCCCGCGCGACGAATACCTACGGCAAGTTGAAGGCCGGCGGCCACAACACGCCCATGCAGGAAGTGCTCCGGACGGATACGCCGAAGCCGCAACGCATCAGCGGCGAGGTCGAAGCACAGGTCATCGCCAACATCGAAGCGCTCGCGCCCGAAGCGGACGCGATCCTCATTGGTGATCAGGTCTCCTCCACGATTACGGAAGCCGTGCTCGACGCCATCCGCGCCGCCGCCGCGAAGCACAGGCTGGTCACCGTCGCCGACTCGCGCGCACGCGCGGGCATGTTCCGCGACATCGACGTGGTCGTGCCCAACGACGCGGAGGCGGGCCATGCCGCCGGCATCGACGTGACGGACGAAGCCACGCTCCACGCGGCGGGCAAGCACCTGCTCCAGAGCGCGCGCAACGCCTTTGTCACGCGCGGCCCGCAGGGCATCACCATCTTCGCGCAGGACGGCAGCATCGACAACGTATCGCTCGCCGCGCCCATCCGCGCGGTGGACGTCACCGGCGCGGGCGACACCGTCGCCGCCGCCGTCACCCTTAGCCTCGCCGCAGGCGGCTCACTGCGCGACGCCGCCTTCCTCGGCAACACCGCAGCAGGCATCGCCGTGGTGCAGCCGGGCGTGGTCACCGTCTCCCGCGAAGAGGTCGAATCCGCGCTCTTCGGCGAAGCCGGCCCCGCGAAGCTGCGCACGCGCGGCCAGTTGGCCGGTATCGTCAAGGCCCTCCAGCGCGACGGCAAGCGCGTGGTGTGGACCAGCGGCTGCTTCGACATTCTTCACGCAGGCCATATCACCTACCTGCTCCGCGCGCGCCAAAAGGGCGATGTGTTGGTGGTCGGCCTGAACAGCGACGCCTCGGTCCGCGCCATCAAGGGACCGGATCGCCCTGTGATCAATGAACACGATCGCGCCACTGTCCTCTCCGCCTTGGAATGTGTAGACTACCTGCTCCTCTTCGACGAGCCGAGTCCCCGCGCGATCATGGAGCAATTCCAGCCTGCAGTCTATGCGAAGGGCGGTGACTATACCCTCGACACCATCGACCAGTCCGAGCGACAGCTCGTCGAAAACTACGGCGGCGAGATCGCGCTTATCCCCGGGGTCGAAGGCCAGTCCACCACGAG
>JAUIKJ010000269.1 GCA_030430835.1 Candidatus Hydrogenedentota bacterium | reverse complement strand
CAGCCTGAGCATCCCCGTGCGTGCCGCGCAGTTGGCGGTGGTGTGCCTGACCTTCTCGCTGCTCTATTACGTGGTACCCAACACCAAGGTGGAAGCGCGCTACGCGCTTCTGGCCGGCATCGTGGCCGGCAGCCTATGGATGCTCATGTCCTGGTTCTACGTCAGCGCCCAGGTTGGCATGGTGCGCAACACCTTTTTCTATTCGAAGCTGGCCCTGTTTCCACTCCTGCTCTTCTGGATCTATTCGAGTTGGATCGTACTGCTCTTCGGTGCATTGGTGGCCTTCGCCTATCAGAATGAAGAGACCTTCGCCATGGAACGCTTCTCCGATGACGCCAGCTTCGCCTATCGTGAGGCCGTGGCCGTGCGGGCCGTCGTAGAAATGACGCGCCGATTTCGGCAGGGACTTCCGGGGCTCTCCCCCCAGGAGATGGCCAAGGCCTGGAACGTGCCCCTGCGCCTGCTGAACGACACCCTCGATTCCCTGTCCGCCGCCAAGATTGTCACCGCATGCGCGACCGAACCGGTGACCTACCAGCCGGCACGCGCCCCGGAAAATCTGAAGGTGCGCGAAGTGATCTCGGCCGTACGCGAGGCCGGGCAGGATCCGTCCCTGCTGCGCAAGGACGAGGCCTATGGTTCGCTCTACGAAAACCTGAACATCAGCGACGCGGCCACGCTCGCCGTGAGCGTCGCAGAACTGGCCGACCGTATCGACGATCACGATCGGGCGACGAACAATGTCGTCTCGGACGTGTCCTTTTCCGCCAGCAAGCGCTGAATCTGGAAGCCCGCTGCGCGGCAAGCGGAACTACCCTGACCATTGGAACGCCTTACCCATGTCCCTAGACAACGACGTTGCCCTGATCACCGGCGGCGGACGCGGTATTGGCCGCGCCATCGCGCTACGCTTTGCGAAGGCGGGCGCCAAGGTGGCCGTGGTGGCGCGCAGCCACGATGAGATCAATGCGGTTGCCGCCGAAGTGACCGCCGCGGGCGGGCACGCACTGGCCATCCCCTGCGACGTCTGCGATGCCGGCGCCGTCGCCGATGCGGTACGACAGACCGAAGTGGAACTCGGCGCGATCAGCATCCTGGTGAACAATGCGGGCTTCGCCGACTTTAAACCCTTCGTGGAGATGGACTTTGCGGACTGGAGTGCGACGATTGACGTAAACCTGAACAGCGTGTTCCATTGCACCCAGGCGGTCTTGCCGGGAATGCAGTCGCGGAAACGGGGGCGCATCATCAATGTTTCGAGTGTTTCCGCGCTGAAGGGCATCCCGAAGCAAAGCGCGTACTGTGCGGCGAAGCACGCGCTGAACGGCCTGACGAAGACCCTGGCCATGGAACTGCAGGCCGACGGCATTGGCGTGCACGCGATTTGCCCGGGCGGGGTGCAGACCCGGCTGGCCGCGGAAGCGATGCCGGAACGGGATCAGGCGGACTGGATGTCGCCGGACGACATCGCGCACGCGGCGCTCTACCTGGCCACCCAAAGCCCCCGCGCCATGACGGATATCCTTCAGGTGCGGCGCTTCGACAGCACGCCGATCTAGGGGCCGGGCACGAAAACAGCGTGGCGTTGAACTCGGCCCCCAAAACCCGGATGATCACCACTCGTTGAAGGTGACGTACTCTTGGATACCCCCCCGTGACTGCTCCCATACGCATTGCATTTTGCCACTACACCGCAGACGTTTGCGGTGGCTCGGATCGCTGTCTGCTGGACCTCGTGGTGGCACTACCGCGTGATCGCTTTGAATCGCTGGTTATCCTGAAGACTGGCGATCCGCTCGCGGACGCCTATCGCGACGCCGGCATCGCCGTGGCGGAAGTAAACTTCGTTCCGCCGCGCCGCGCCGCGGATCTGGGCAAGCTCGTTCACTTTTTCGCCGCATTCTGGCCCACGGTTTTTCGGGTGGCCGCGCACATTCGCCGGTTCAAGGCGGACCTGGTGCACGTCAATACCAGCGTAAACCTGCAGGGACTCGTTGCGGCGCGCGTGGCGAGACGTCCGCTGGTGGCGCATGTGCGTGAGTTGGGCGGGGGCCGCACCGATGCCGTTATCCTGCGCATCATCGGTATCCTGGCGCACCGTGTCGTGGCGATCTCGAAGGCCGTAGGCGCCACCTTGGGTGCCTCCGAAGACCGCTTGCGTGTGGTTTTCGACGGCATTGACCTGAGCGAATATGCTGCGTTGCCGGATCAGCGCGAGGCTCGCGCGCGCTGCGGCCTCGATTTAGAACGTCCGATCGTGACCGTGGTCGGCCGGATGGAACACTGGAAAGGCCAGCACATTCTCGTTGAGGCGATCCCCGCAATTCTGGCGGCCCATCCGGAGACGGAAATTCTCTTCGTCGGCGGTCCGGCCAAGAACAAGCCGGCGTACATGCCTGCGTTGCAGGCGCGATGTGACGAACTCGGGGTCACACGAAGCGTGACCTTCACCGGCATTCGCAACGATATCCCGATGCTAATGGCGGCATCGGATGTGCTCGCACTGCCGACCTGTACCGCGGAGCCCTTTGGGCGCACGGTGGTCGAAGCGATGGCAGCGCGCTGCCCGGTGGTGGCGACAGCAGCAGGCGGACCGATGGACACGATGGTGGACGGTGAAACGGGTTACCTGGTCCCCATAGAAAACGCCACGGCACTCGCGGAGAAGATTAACCTGATCCTCGCCGACCGGGAGGCCGCACGGGTGCTGGGCGCGCAGGGCCGCGCGCGCGCGGAGGCCCGCTTCTCCCTTCCGCGCCACGTGCAGGACATGGCAGCGGTATTTGAGGAGACGGTGGCGGAGGCGGGAGGATGAAGGACATCGAGGCGCGCTTTCAGCACCGGGTCCGGGCGAACCGCTGGCTCGACATTATCGCCGGCTTTTTCGCCCGCATGCCCCTGGGCCGTCGGCGTGCCAATCCGCAGCGAATCCTGGTGATTCGCCTGGGCAATCTGGGCGACATCATCTGCACGCTCCCGGCGTTTCACGCGCTGCGTCGGCGCTATCCCGATGCGCACCTGAGCTTGCTGACCTCGCCCACCAAGCGCGGCGCGCCGGGTGCGGAGCATGTACTAAAGAATGATCGCACTTTCGATGAGCAGAAAATCTACTATGACGACGAATCCGGAAGGCCCGTGTTTCTACTCGAACTCTTGGGGTGGCTGCTACGCGGCCGGTACGATACCGTGGTGTTGCTCAACTGTGATCGGGCCGAATTTCGCAACGCGTCGCGACACCTGATCATCGCCGGCCTTTCCGGCGTGCGCCGCTTTGTGGGGTATCACCTCATGGAATGGAGCGAACGGCACACGCATACCGCCGACCGGCACCTGGGCCGGGTGGGCGAACTGGGCCCGGTTGAAATGGAGCCAACGCCGTGGCTGCATTCCGATGCCGACGAGGTCCAGAAGGCGGAAGCCTTGCTCGCGGCGGCACGCGGCAAACGCCTGGTTGCAATGCAATGCGGCGCGAAGCGCCCGAACAACCGTTGGCCGGAAGAACGTTTCTCCGAAGCGGGACGCCGTCTGGTCGCGGACGAGGACGCCGTCATCGTGTTGACCGGGAGTCCGGGCGAAGCAGAACAAAACGCGCGGGTGGCCAAGGGCATCGGCGAAGGCTGTCTGGATCTGACGGGCAAGACCAATATTGGTGAGTTGGCCGCAGTGTTGGCGCAGTGCGATACACTCGTCACGAATGATACGGGCGTCATGCACGTGGCCGCGGCGGTGGACACACCCTGTGTCGCCATCTTTAGCGGACGTGACATTCCCGGACTGTGGTCGCCTTATGGCGATCAGCACCGGATCCTGCGGCACGAGATTGAATGTAGTCCATGCCGCGCGGAGGATTGCCCGCTCTACGATCTTCCCAAGTGCGTGTACCTGATCGAGGTAGACGAGGTCGTGCAAGCCACGAAGGACGTTCTGCAGGCCAACGCGCTTCGCTAGGCGCTACCGCGCGCGCAACACGCCGGGCATGGGCGGACCATCGTAGGGCTGAACCGGCACCTCGGGTGCCGGCACGGGAAGCGGCGCGACGTCGCTGTCCTGCGCTGGTGCGCCGATAAAACCGTAAAAACGGCCCATCCAATAGGCATCGAGCCAGCCGCCCGGTTCCGTGGACGGCAGCCTGCGCGTGACGGAGCAGGGCGAAATGATTCGCGCCAAACTCGGCTGGACATCGCTGGCGGTGAAAACGCTCGCGCTCTACACCACGGCCATCTGCCGCGCGAACCTGATGACCCCGCCGGAACCGCGGGCCGAATGGCGTGCCCTGATGGAGCAGATGTCGGCCGATTCCTGTGCCGCCTACCGCGCGGTAGTGCGTGAGGAAGCCGACTTCGTTGCCTACTTCCGCCACGCGACTCCCGAGCAGGAATTGGCAAAGCTGCCCCTGGGTTCGCGGCCGGCGCGGCGTGCCGGCGGCGGCGGTATCGAGAGCCTGCGCGCTATCCCGTGGATATTCGCCTGGTCGCAGAACCGCCTGATGCTGCCCGCCTGGCTGGGCGCGGGTGCGGCGATACAGAAAGCGCTGGAGCGCGGCGAAGGCGACACGCTGCGCGCCATGTTCCAGCAGTGCCCTTTTTTTGAAGTGCGCATCTCCATGC
>JAUIKJ010000268.1 GCA_030430835.1 Candidatus Hydrogenedentota bacterium | reverse complement strand
TGTGGCGTGGTGACGATGATCGCGCCGTCGAGCGCGGCCTGTTGCACGAGCGTGAGCTGGATGTCGCCGGTGCCCGGCGGCAGATCAATGATCAGGTAGTCGAGTGGCCCCCACTCCGTCTGCCGCAGGATTTGCATCGTGTAGTTCGACACCATCGGCCCGCGCATCACCGCCGGCTTGTCGCCCATCATGTAGCCGAGCGACATCGTCTTCAGCCCGTCGATCTCGACCGGCTGGATCAGTTCCTTGCGCATGTACACTTCCGGCTGCTGCACGTGCATCAGTGTCGGGAGCGATGGACCATAGATATCCACGTCGAGCAGGCCGACGCGGTGTCCTTCGCGCTGGATCGCGCGGGCGAGGTGCGCGGCGACGGTCGACTTCCCCACGCCGCCCTTGCAGGAGGACACCGCGATGATGGCGCCGACCTCGGTGAGCGTATCGATCTTCGGGCCGGGCCGTTCCTTGGGCGCCATCGCGGTCATGTTCACGTCGACCTTGGTCACGCCCGGCAGATTCGCCACGGAACCGACAGCTTCCTTCCGGAAGTTCTCCTTGACCGGACACGCCGGCGTCGTCAGTTCGATGGAAAAAGCGACGTTGCCGCCATCGATCTTCATGTCCTTCACGAAACCGAGGCTGACAATGTCCTTCCCGAGATCGGGATCGATGATGTGGCGCAGTGCATCGAGCACTTCAGATTCAGTAGGCATGGTGTGTCCCAAGGGGTTTTACCGCGTAGTACGCGCGCGAAGGGGGCAGCTATTCCCGCGCGGCCCCAAATTCTAGCAGGCGGCCACACCGCCCGGCGAACTACTTCGCGGGGAGGTACTCGATAATCAGGGCGGGCTTGCGGCCGGCGTCCGGGTGTTCCCGGGAGTCGAAGCGCTTCGCGGTCAGGTTGGCGCCTTCCTGGCCCAGCATGAACCAGCCGAAGTTCGTGGCGGGCGTGTCGAGCCAGGCCTGCACGTCCGCCGCCATCTGCGCGCTGCTCCAGCTGTAGAAACCCACCAGGTTCACGGTCTGCGTTGCACTGGCCACGGCATCGAAGTCGCCGCCCGGCACGTTCCAGAACTCGCCGTCGTAGAAGGTGTGCAGCCAGGTCGTGTCGCCCGGTTCCGAAAGCGCGCCAACGCCTTCCTCCGTCTCCGCGTCGGAGGGCCCCTCGTTCCAGGCGGTCAGCGCCGGATGCAGGTAGATGGGCCGTGGCCCCGAATCCAGGTTGGTGCGGGAGAGGTTCAGGCGGAGCGTGGCACTTACCACCGTCGCGCCTGCGGGCAGCGCGGCGGCGATATCGAAGCGCAACACACTGCGGCGCAACTCGCCCACGGCGGTCTGTCCCGCGAAGAGATAGATGCCCGATCCATTGGCCAGTGCGCCGGTGTTGTTCTCATAGAGTGCGGCATCGGCCGCGGGTGGCAGAGCCACCTGCAGGAGTTCTGGCTCGCCCTCACCCTCCGCGCTGAAGATCGGCCGGAAGCCATCTTCACCACCGGCATCGGCGGCATAGCCCAGCGCATTGAAGAGCTGGATCAGCCGCAGCAGTTCGCTGAGGCTGATTGACCAGTCCTGCGGATCGTAGTCGCTATTGTGCGGCGCGCAATTCTCCGCGCCGGTGCCCGGGGCATAGCCGTCTTCCGTGCCGTCCTGGCAATGCAGCGCGTCCAGGTTGAAGAACTGGATGACGCGCAGGGTCTCGCTCAGCGAGATCGTGAGGTCGGCGTCCACATCGGCGCTGTGCGTTTGCGCGATGGCGCCGGTCGCCGGGAGCAGCAATAGGATGAGGGATAGGATGAAATACTTCATGGCGGTTACTCGCCCATAGTGTACCTGAGAACGCGGGGAGAAGGCGTAGACCGTAGAGACGGTCGCGCCGGATAAACGGGATGAGAAGAGTTTAACTTGTGGGCGCTGAGAACCCGTCATTCCCGCGGAGGCGGGAATCCAGCGATCAGGCAGGAGACACCTGACTTCCAGATTGGCGTGTTGCTCGTAGGTGTCGTACGGGCTTGGTCACGCCTGATGGCGCGGCTGCGTTCCCTGGCGCTTCGCGCACTGGATTCCCGCCTTCGCGGGAATGACGGAATCGGTGTGGCTTCCAATGGCTTCATGCGAAGGCCCTCCCCGTTTTGCGCCTTTGCGGGGGCATTTGCCATACTCCCCCGGCTGCCCGTGTCCGATTCTTCACTGAATCCTAACCGAGCCTGACTAGGCTTCCCGCTTTTGTGCGCGGCACACCGACCGGAAGGGAACAGCCCATGATCTTCGCCGATCTCACCCGCGAGCAGCGCGCCTGGCAGCTCCGCGTGCTCTTCGCGACCTACATGGGCTATGCGGGTTATTACCTCACCCGCAAGGTCTTCGGCATCGTCAAGGCGCCGATGGCGGAATCCTTCGGCTGGGACCTCGGCGACACCGCGGACATCTGGACCGCCTTCCTCGTCGCCTACATGCTGGGCCAGTTCATCAACAGTTTCCTGGGCCGCAAATACGGTCCGCGCGTGATTCTGCTGGGTGGCCTCGGCCTGTCCATCTTGTGCAACATCGTCTTCGGCTTTGCCAATTCCTTCGCGACCTTTATGGTCTTCATGTTCTTCAATGGCTTGCTCCAGGCCAGCGGCTGGCCGGGGGTCGTGGGGGGCGTGTCGCAATGGCTGCACCCCAAGGAGCGCGGCGCGATCATCGGCGTGTGGGCGTCGAGCTACATGGTCGGCAACATCATTACCAAGTCGCTCGCGTCGATGCTGATCGGCGTGGGTGTGCTCTGGTTCGGTGAGCAATTCTCCTGGCGCTTCTCCTTCTTCGGCTGCACGCTGGTCGCATTCTTCGTCTGGTGGATCATTTATTTCTGGCACCGCGATACCCCGGAAGATGCGGGGGTAGAGCCAGTGCTCGACCCGGATCACGAGGAAGAGTTGCAGGCGGTGAGCGAGGCCCAGGACGAGAATGTTTCCGTGGGCGAGTATTTTCGGCTTGCGCTGCATCCGGTGGTATTGACCATCGGCCTCAGCTATTTCTTCGTGAAGTTCATGCGCTACGCACTCGATTCCTGGATGCCCGCCTTCCTGGAGCTACAGGGTATCGATGCCGCCCGTGCCGGTTTCTATTCCACAATCTTCGATTGGGCCGGGCTTATCGGCGCGGCCACCGCTGGGCTCATGTTGCGCCGGGTATTCCGCGGCAACTGGGCGGCGCTCTGTCTGGCGATGGCACTGGGCATGGTGGGCGGTTACTTCGCCGTGTTGTACCTGGGCACCTCACCCTTCAACATCGCGCTGTGCTTCGGTGTGGTTGGTTTCATGCTCTACGGCCCGGACGTCATGCTTAGCGGACAGGCTGCCGTCGAGGTGGCCGGCACGCGCAATGGCGTCGCCATGGCCGGCCTGGTCAATGGGCTCGGTAGCATCGGCCCCGTGGTGCAGGAGCAGGTCATCGGCTATGTGGCGGACAACGCCGAGGATCCCATGACGGCCATGGCGCGACTCCTGCTCGCGATGAGCGTTATCTTCTGTTTCTTTATGGTGGTGCTGATCTGGCGTCTGCACAAGGCACGGATCACGCACCAGAACCAACTCACTGCGGGCGATTAGAAAGAACCAAGAACGCGATGAATCAACTCCCCGGCTGGAAAGACAAGATCCTCTTTACCCCTGGTCCGCTCACCACGAGCCGCACCGTAAAACAGGCCATGCTGCGTGATCTCGGTTCGCGCGACTTCGACTTCATCAAGACGGTGAAGGACATCCGCCGCCGCCTGCTTTCCGCGGGCGAGGTGGAGGACATGGACTACGAGGCCATCCCCATGCAGGGCAGCGGCACCTTCTCGGTGGAGGCGGTGTTGTCGGCCTGTGTGCCGCCGGAGGGCAAGGTGCTGGTGGTCATCAACGGTGCCTACGGCCAGCGGATCAAGAAGATCTGCGAGGTTCTCAAGATCGAGACTGCCGTGCTGGAGTACCCGGAGAACGTACCCGTCGACCCGGCGGAAGTGGCCAGCGCCATTGAACGCGAGGGCAAACTCGCCATGGTCGCGATTGTCCACTGCGAGACGACCACCGGCATCATGAATCCCGTCGAGGAGATTGGCGCGATCGTCCGCAAGTGCGGCGCGCGCTATTTCGTGGATGCGATGAGCAGCTTCGGCGCGGTGCCGCTGAACCTCGCCGCGGCGCGCATCGACTACCTGGTGTCCTCGGCGAACAAGTGCATCGAAGGCGTGCCCGGCTTCGGCTTTATCCTCGCCCGGCGCGAGGCGCTGGAAGAGACGAAGGGCTGGGCACGGAGTTTGAGCCTCGATGTTTACGCGCAGTGGCAAGGTCTCGAGTCGAACGGCCAGTTCCGCTTCACCCCGCCGACCCACGCGCTGCTCGCCTTTCATCAGGCCTTGCTCGAGTTGGAGCAGGAGGGCGGCGTGGCCGCGCGCGGCGAGCGCTACCGCGGCAACTACGAGACCCTCGTCGCCGGGATGCGCGCGCTGGGTTTCGAGGAATACCTGCCGCCGGAATTGCAGGGCTATATCATCACCAGCTTCTTCTATCCCGATGATCCCAAGTGGGATTTCGAAACCTTTTACCGCCTGCTGAACGAGCGGAACTACGTGATCTATCCCGGCAAGG
>JAUIKJ010000267.1 GCA_030430835.1 Candidatus Hydrogenedentota bacterium | reverse complement strand
GGTGAAGGCGGCACCGTTGGGATACCACGCGCCGGAACTGTGCTGATCAAAGTCATCGAAGAGTACATGCTTCTCCGGGTCGCGCGCGGCCGCCACAGGATGCGCTTCCAGCATGGCGTCCCGCGCCTTCGCGAAGGCCGCTTCTCCGCCGCCGCGCGCGGCAAGCGTATTCCAGGCGAAAAGCGGATGGTCGGGGCCGGCGTCACCCGCCGCCTCAAGCGCTTCCACCCACCGGGTCAGTCGCTGTGTATTCAAGTCCCGCTCCGCAGCCACCACATCCAGAGGGCGGCTGCGCCGGACCGGCGTTGAAGCGTTGCTGAATTCGATATGGTCCACCATGACGTGGCCGCCATCGGCCATGCTGCGATCCACGATCTCAATGTAGGCGGTTTTTCCGAGGAAGGCGGCCACGTCCCACACCACGGGCGCGAGCGCCGCGGAGCCCTGCCCCGCGACACTGCGAACGATCTCGTCCTCTACCCGCAGGTTCACGCAGGTTTCGCCCGCCAAGGCGCCCCCCGCGAGAAGAAATCGAAGGTGACTCCGCTCGACCACGAAGGGCGGCGAAAGCAGGCGGCCGGTGTGGCTGTCCCGTCCGCCGAAACTGTTGGCGAGATAGGCCCCTTGCAGGCCGGTGAAACCCTGCTGCCGTGGGTGCGCGCCCGGGCTCGGACCATCCGCAAAGGAATCACCCTCGGCAATCCACCGCTGAAAGCTTCCGGATTCAAAGTCTTCAAACAGGATGTCGGGCTGCAGCGCGGCTCTGCCGTCGTCCTCCTGGGGACGTCCGAACCGCACCTCGTTCGCCGCCACAAGGTAACGTGCGATGTCTTGATACGCGCCGGATGTCACCACGTGCGCCGCGCCATCGCGCAGCGCGGCCATGCCGGCATCCGCTGTTGTCCGGATTGCCCCACTTGCCGCGGCGATCTCACCGAAGGGATCGAGATACGCCGTGGTCTGTCGCGAGGATTTCAGGAAGCCCGCCAACGCGTAATAATCTTCCGCCGAGATCGCATCAAACTTGTGGTCATGGCAACGCGCGCAGGAAACCGTCATGCCCATGAATGTCTTGGACATAACATCAATCTGGTTGTCGATGCGGTCCGCTTCGTCCTGCAGGATATCCACCGGCGCATGCGTCGCCTGGTGCATGTACCAGAAGCCGGTCGCCATAATGGATTCGTTGAGGCCGGTCTCTTCGTTGACGCGCGGCGCGTCCAACAAGTCGCCGGCGATGTGTTCGCGGATCAACTGGTCGTAGGGCACGTCGTCATTGAAGGCGCGGATCACATAGTCGCGGTATTGCCACGCGTGGGGAATCGGGAAGTCTTGCTCGTGGCCGTAGGTCTCCGCGAAACGCGTGAGATCGAGCCAGTGCCGACCCCAACGCTCGCCGAAGCGCGGCGACGCGAGCATGGCATCCACCACCTTCTCATAGGCATCGGGCGCCGTATCGGCGACGAAGGCCTCCACCGCTTCGGGTGTGGGCGGCAAGCCGGTGAGATCGAAGCTCAGGCGGCGAATCAGCGTGCGCCGATCCGCTTCGCGCGCCGGGGTCAGTTCTGCCGCTTCAAGCCGGGACAACACGAAGCGGTCAACGTCGTCGCGTGGCCAGTCGGCGTTTGCGACCGCGGGCACCGGCGGGTTCGTGACCGGTTGCCAGGCCCAGTGCTCGTCCCGGCGCGCTGCCAGATTGAAATCTTCTTCCTGGGAACCGCCGGTGGGGAGCGCTTCATCGGGCCAGGGCGCGCCCATCGCCACCCATTCCTCCAGCGCGGCGATGGCGGCGTCCGGCATCTTGCCGCGTGGGGGCATCTGGAAACTCACGTTCTCGTAACGTACCGCCTCGACAATGCGGCTGTTGGCGGCATCACCCGGCATCAGTGCCGCGCCAGTGTCGCCGCCTTCCAGCATGAAGCGGATATGGTCGAGCCGAAGGCTGGCCTTCTGCTTCTCCGGGCCATGGCACCCGAAGCAGTGCTCGGCCAGCACCGGGCGCACCTTGTTCTCGAAAAAGGCCAGTTGCTGGGCGGGATCCTCGGCAACGGCCCCAAGCCCCGGCAGGGCACCCGCCATCACGGCCAGAAGGGGCGAAAAAAATCGGTATTTCATTGGCCCGTCCCTTTGAAAATTCCCGAAACCTGCATGGTACCGGAAATCTTGTGACACTGCCAGTGCTGGCTGTGCCGGAATCGGGGCCGGATTCAGGGACCCATCAGGCCGAATCGTAGCCGAAGAGGCGGTTCGCGACAATCGCCTCGTGGACCGATTCAGGTACTCCTTCCTTCCAGGGGCCATCCCCCCGCCTGAGGTCCTTCAGGATAGTCCGCGAAAAGTGGCGAAGCACCGATTCGTCGCAACCGCCAAGCGGCTCGATGAACTGGTTCTCGCGGAGGTGCTGGTAAAGGTGCTTCAGCTTCGCACTGATCACCAGGTCGTCGACGGTCTGCAGGCCGTGACCGTTGTCCCCGGCCTTGGGGTACACGTACATCTTTGAGGTACCGGGAAAGAGCTTGCCAAAGGCCTCAAGAATCCCGCCCTCCAGTTCCTCGTAGTAATCCTCATTGAAGATATCGCGAATATTGTCGACGCCCAGCACGATGCCGATCTTCCGCTGGGTATAGCGGCTGAGGTAGGCCCGCAGCCGGAAGAATCGGCCATAGTTCGAGATCAAGACGTAGAAACCGAGGTGGCTCAGAATGTCGACGCGGTCGAGAAAATCACGGGTGTCGATATCGCCGCCGGTCATCAGCTTGGCCATGGTGATTTCCGTGAGGGTGAGTAGCCTATCCGGGTCGACGCCGTGCTCCTGCCGGAAACGCTTCAGCCCGCAGCGCACCATATCCATGTTTACCAGGGTCGGCGGGCGGAAGCTACCGCGCAACACGAGGATGCTCTTCTTGTAGAGAATGTCCGCCGGCTGCACCACGACCCCGTCCGGCGTGAACATCACGGCGTCGGTCAGACCCGCTTTGACCAGGTGCAACGCGAGCAGCCGGTTGTCGACCTCTTCGAAGTACGGGCCATCAAGATGGATCATGTCGATCTCGATCCGGCTTGGCCCCAGATTGTCCACGAAGGACTCGATCATCTGTTCCGGATTGCGGTAATAATTGAAGGCCCCATAGATAACGTTGACGCCCAGAATGCCCAACGCCTCCTGCTGTTGGCGGTTGTCTTCATCGAGCATACGTACGTGCAGTATGATGTCGCTCGGTTCCGCACCCGGATGCAGCTGCACCCGGATACCGCACCAGCCATGGCACTCCTTGCGGCTCTTGTAACCCTTCGCGGCCACGGTGTCCGCGTAGGTAAAGAAAGTGGAGTTCTTGGGACGTGTCGACCCAATGCGCTCGATGAGCAGGTTGAATTCGTGCGCGAGCATCTTCTCGAGCCGGGCGCGGCTGACGTAGCGGCGGTCTTCCTGCACACCATAGATCGCATCGCTGAACTGCATATCGTAGGCCGACATTGATTTCGCGACGGTTCCCGCGGCACCACCGGCCTGAAAGAAGAAACGCGCCACTTCCTGGCCAGCACCGATCTCGGCAATGGTGCCGTACTGGCAGGGGTCGAGGTTGAGGGAAAGGGCTTTCTGAATCGTTCCGGACGGGTCCTGCATAGGCATCACCTCAGGTTGGACTTACTGTTGGGCCCACGCGAGCGCATCCCATTGCCGGACGTGCCGCGCGAGGACCGACACGACGTCGTACTGCGACATCGTGGTCGTGTCGAGGGTCACGTCCGTGTGTAAGCGCACGGTCGCGTCTGCCACTTCTTCTAGCCAGCGGCGTGCCGCCGCGTCGAAGGTGTGGGGGCGGGTCCGGGCAGCGAGCCGCTGGGCGCATTGTTCCGGGCGCGCATAAAGCGCCACGGTAAGGGCGGGAATCCCTTTCGCCTCAAGGCGGCGCACCACGTGGTCAAGCCGGCGCTGCGCCAAGAATATCCAGCAGGTACAGAGGTAATCGGCACCCCAGTCCCGAAAGTTCTCCGCGCAGGAAATCAGGTTATCCTCGACGAGTGCGAGGCGGTCGGCGGCGGCGCCGCCGGGATAGGTCAGCGAGATGGCGTCCCCATCGAGCAGGGCAGTCTTCTTGCTAGAGAGTGCCCGGGCCAAACCGTCGATCAGCGTGGTCTTCCCCACGCCCATCGGGCCCGTCACGATCACGGCTCGCAAGAAGAATCTGCCCCCGTGCTAAAACGGCGTGCCCGCCGCACCGGGACGGTGCGGCGGGCAAACGCGTTACTTGATGAACAGCATTTCCTGGTAGGTCGGCAGCGGCCAGTGATCGTCCGCAACCACGTCTTCCAGTTCGTCAACGACCGCGCGCAGCGCTTCCATCTTCGGAATGATGCCGTCGCGGCACCAATTGCAATGCGCTTCGGGACCGTCGCTCTCGTGAGCCTTCGCTTCCTTTAGATCCTTGATCGCGCCCTGGAGCGACGCGATAAGCTTGGTCAAATAGCTGAGCGTGTCCGAATCGGTCTCGATGCCGACCGCCTTGAGATTCGCGAGGCTGGTCGCCAGTTCGCTCTGGTAGCGCACCGCCGCCGGGAACACCATCGTGCTGGCGATTTCGATCATCAGATTCGATTCGACGTTGATCGACA
>JAUIKJ010000266.1 GCA_030430835.1 Candidatus Hydrogenedentota bacterium | reverse complement strand
TATTGGGCTTCCGCACCGCGGTGGATGGTATGGGTGATGAGGAAGATGACCGAGCGCGCCTGATGGCCCTCGGCGCCGTCTGTGGGGGCGGATTCTTGATCGAGCATGTGTGATTCTAGCATTGCCTGTGGGGGCATTGTATGCGCCGTCCGTGTGGTACACTGGGCCGACGCTTTAATGAGGACGGGGGACATGGCGGAACTGCGCATCCAGGGAATCGGTATGGCACCCGGCGTGGTCTACGGGAACCGTCGCCCAGGCGTTTCGCCCCGGGCCGAGACCCTGCCCGCCACCTCGGCCCCGTCGCGCGGCGACTCCGTATCCTTTTCGCCCGAGGCCCTCGCCGCATCACGCACGGCAGAGGAAGAAGCCCGCGGCAGCGACATCGAATTGACCGAGGAGGAGCAGGTGGAGGTGCAGGAGCTCAAGCAGCGAGACCGCGAAGTGCGCCAGCATGAACAGGCGCACGTGGCCGCCGGCGGCCAATACGTTCAGGGCGGACCCAGCTACGAATTCACCACCGGCCCGGACGGGCGGCGCTATGCCACGGGCGGTGAAGTGAGCATCAGCGTCAGCCCGGAGCGCACACCGGAAGCCTCCCTGCGCAAGGCGCGTATTGTGCGGCGGGCTGCCCTTGCACCTGCAGAACCCTCGGCGCAGGATCGGCGTGTCGCCGCGCAGGCCTCCCAACTGGAGGCCCGTGCCCGCCGCGAGATCGCCGAGGCGCGGCAGAATTCGGCGGGGACGGAAGGCGCATCGGGGGCGTCGTCCGACCTTCAGGGTATCGACACCCGCGCCTGATCCGAATCAGGCCCCCATCAGGTCGACGAAGCCGGCCCAGGCGCGGCTCACGGGAAACTCCCCGGGATACTTGATGAGCTCGACATGGGCGTCCATGAAGAGCACATTCGCGCCGCCGGGCAGATGGTTGAAGCCGATCGGGTCGATGTCGATGCGATCGAACATCACCGGTATCCGGCTCTGCGACACATTCGAGCGCGAGGGGTCGTTGATGTCCGTAATCAGGAAGCGCTCCACGCCGTCCTTCAGCCGGAAGACGTTGTTCTCCGAACCAAATTCGTCGATATAAACCCAGGAGTTGTCGAGCACATCCGGGTTGCCGGTGGCGAAGAGCGCGCGGAACTGGTCGACGAAACGGGGCGAGGCATCGCGCGTGCCCGGCTCGGCGACCCACTCTCCCTTGATGATGTAGCCGGTGTAGAAATACGAGATCGGATCGAGCAGGCAGGGAATGGTCGAGCCGCCACGCCGGGTGCCGTCCGGACCGTCCGGCCGCGCCCAGCGGCCCTGGTTGTACAATTCCGGTGCCACGGCCCCCGAGGGGCAGACCAAAGTCTTCGATTCGGTGAGGTATTCCGGATAGATCGCGGGGCCATCGAACATGAGCACGCCATTGTTCGGTTGTTCACATTGGCGGCCGAAGCGGCGTTGCATCGGAGGATAGAGACCGCCGCTCTCCCCGGAATACATCTTGAAGACCAGGCCCAACTGGCGCAGGTTGTTCGCGCAGCTCGCGCGGCGGGCGGCTTCACGGGCGCGGGCGAGCCCGGGCAAGAGCATGCCTGCGAGGATGCCGATGATGCCGATCACCACGAGCAACTCGATAAGGGTGAAGCCCTTTTTCCTGCTCGCCATTGCACCACTCCGTCAGATTCTTCCCGCGTTCTGCTTTGAACCTAGCACGAATCCGGCGGATCTTCAAGTCTAAGGCACTACATATTTCCGTAAAGCCGCGCAACGGTGCGTAGCACGTGGGCCTGATCCGCAGCACTCATGCCCGGATGCAGCGGCAGGGAAAGCAGTTGTGGCGTGGTGGCTTCGGCGATGGGGTACGCGCCTGCCTCGCCCAGATCGGTATAGGCGGGCTGTAGGTGCACGGGCCGGGGATAGTGGATCATGGTGCCGACGCCTGCCGCGCGAAGGTGTGACTGAAGCGTATCGCGCTGCTCGCTGCGCACCGGGAAGAGGTGCGCGTTCCAGGTGGCGTCCGCCGGGATTGTGGGGAGTGTCAGCGGCAGACCAGCGAGCTCAACGCGGTAGGCCGCCGCGAAGTCGCGCCGCCGCGCGTTCCAGGTAGCGAGATGCGGCAACTTCGCGCGTAGAGCCGCTGCTTGTATCTCGTCCATGCGGCTGTTGGTGGCGCGGTGGGTGTGGTTGAAGCCGCCCGTGTCGCCGTGGCTACGCAGCAGCCGCAGCGTCGCGGCGAGGTCTTCGTCGTTGGTCGCGACAGCGCCGGCATCGCCGAGGGCGCCGAGGTTTTTCGTGGGGTAGAAGCTGAAGGCAGCGGCACGGCCCAAGGTGCCACAGGGCTGATCCCGCCAGCGGGAGCCGTGGGCCTGCGCCGCATCCTCGATGAGCTCCAACTGGTGCGCCCGCGCAATCGCGCCGAGGGCGTCCATGTCGCAGGGGATGCCGTAGAGGTGGACGGGCATCAGGGCACGCGTATGCGGCGTGATCGCGCGGACCACGGCCTTGGGGTCGAGGGTCAGGGTATCCGCCTGCACATCCGCGAGCACCGGCGTGGCGCCCGCCGCCTGGATCGCGGCGACCGTGGGCACGCAGGTATTGGCCGCCGTGATGACCTCGTCACCGGGGCCGATACCCAGCGCCCGGAGCGTGAGCATGAGGGCGTCCGTGCCCGAGGCCACACCGACGACGTGCTGCACCCCGAGCCACTGCGCGAACTCCGCTTCGAAGGCCGTCAGTTCCTCGCCGAGCAGATACCAGCCGCGTTCCAGCACCCGCGCGACGGCGGCCTTGACGTCGGCGTCCGCGCCGGGTGCCGCGTGCCGCAGATCCAAAAAGGGGAGCCGCAATCTGTTCATCCGTCTTTCCGGAGGAGGACCATGCGAATCCAGAGGCCGGTCAGGTTCACGGCGACCCGGTAGATCCGGGGGAAATTGAAGAACTGGCTCTTGCCGTGGTGGCGCTCGAAGTGGTGTACCTGCGCCTCGACGACGCGGCAACCGGCCCGCTGGATCTTCGTCATCATCTCGGCGCAGATCACCCCGGAATCGCTCCTGAGTTCCACCCGGTCGAAGACGCTGCGCCGAATCAGCCGGAAGTCACAGTCCACGTCGCGGAGCTTCAGGCCGAAGGCGAGCTTCACCAGCCAGTGATAGATGCGGCCGATGACGATGCGGTGCATCGGGTCGTGGCGGGTGATCTTGTACCCCTGCACCACGTCCACACCGGGGCCGGCCTGGTCGACCAGAAGCTCCATTTCGCGCACGTCGTACTGGGCATCGCCATCGGTGTAGAAGATCCATTCCTTCGTGGCCGCGGCGAAGCCCGTGCGCAGCGCGGCGCCATAGCCGCGGTTCTGTTCGTGGTGTACCACGCGCACCTGCGGATAGCGCGCTTCGATTTCTTCGAGCAGTTGCTGCGTGTGCGCGGCACTGCCATCGTCCACCAACGTGATGTCGTAGTCGAGCCCCAGGCGCTCCGCCGTCTGTACGGTCAGCATGACCATGCTGCCCATCGTGCCCCAGTCCTGGTAGCAGGGATAGAAGATACTTACGGACAGGGGTGCACTCATGGAGCCGGTTCCGGTTGGCGATAGTAGGCCCAATATACGCCAAAGGATCGGCTCGACGCACCGGGCAGTTCGGATGTCACCGGTCCGAAAGTGATCACGAGCTGATTTTCTTTCCAGAGCGCGGCGGGATCGTCACCGCGGAGCGGATAGCGATCGACAAGGAACGAAAGGATGCCTTCGAGCGGATAGTGCGTGGTGGCGATCCTTGTGTCGTCCGGAAAGGAATCCGCGAAGGCGGCGAGTGCGTAGCAATCCGCCATCTCCTGGTTCGTGTAGACCTCGCGCGCCTGGCCCCAGGTCCAGACCACGGGCGGGAAGACAAGCGCCGCGCAGGTCAGCGCGGCCACCACACGATGCGGTAGGGCGATGGCCATGCGCAGCCGCTGGATACAGCAGCAGGCCAGCCATCCCACGAGCGGTGCGCCGGCAGCGTAGCTGTACCAGAGATAGCGGGGGAGTTGTCCGGGCGTGAAGCACAGCCACCAATAGGCGTTGAAGAGCGCATAGACCAGCAAGACGAGAACGGCCGGGTCTGTTTTCCGCCCAAGAACGCGCGGCAGCACCAGCACAATGGCGGCAAAGAATCCGGCGTGGGCGAGGGGATAGGCGGCGACTGATCGGGCGAGATTGCCGACGATGGGTTCCACGCCGAAGAGGAGATAGTGCTGGTAGAGCGCGACCGTGCCCTCGGCGGCGTCCGTGGCGCTGTGCGCCATGCGCGCCTGGATGAAGGCCCAGAGCGCGAGCGGTACCATCGCGCCCATGCCCGTGGCGATCAGGTTTCCGATACGGATGGCGCGCCGGGAGATCAGGTCATGGAAGCACACGGCGGCAAAGGCGAAGGCGCTAAGCAGGAGGATCGACTTCACGAGTATCGCCAGCCCGAAGCAGACGCCCCCGAGGAAGGCGAGCGGGAGAATGCCCCGCGTGATGCTGCCGCGCCAACAGACGAGTCCCGCAATGAAGAACAGCAATGCGGGGGCCTCACCGTAGAAGGTCCGGCCAAGGTAGACGGAGGAGAAGGTCATCGGAACGACCCACACCGCCCAGTGCGCGTAGGGTGTTAGCACGGGCCGCAGCAACAGGAAGAGTATCAGGACCAGGAGCGCCA
>JAUIKJ010000265.1 GCA_030430835.1 Candidatus Hydrogenedentota bacterium | reverse complement strand
GGGCGAGTCCATCTCGGTGGGCGCACCGGCGTCGTGCGCCGGCGGATCGGGGAGCACGGCGATATCTGCGTCGCTCGGCGGGCCCGCGGCCGCCACCTGCGGGTGATCAGCACGATAGGTATCGCTGACCGCCTGCGGGAAGCCCGCAGCGATCACGGTCACCTGCAGTTCGTCGCTCTCCTGCTCGCCCACCACGCAACCAAAGATGATATTCGCGTTCGGGTGTGCCGCCTCTTTCACGCGGTTGACGGCGAACTGGACTTCCTTCATGCGAATGTCCTTGCCGCCCTTGATATTGACAATCACGCCCATCGCACCGTCGATGCTGCGCTGGTCGAGCAGCGGGCAGATAATTGCCTCTTCCGCCGCGCGAATGGCGCGGTCGTCGCCGCTGGAGATACCGATGCCCATCAGCGCACGGCCGCGCGCCTGCATAATCGTGCGCACGTCCGCAAAGTCGAGGTTGATCAGACCCGGCACCGTAATCAGTTCGGAGATGGCCCGCACGCCGTTGTAGAGCACTTCGTCCGCGTGCTTGAAGGCGTCGGTCAAGGACATGTTGTTTTCGCAGATTTCGGCAACGCGGTCGTTCGGCACCACGATGAGCGTATCGACGTGTTCCTCGAGCGCCACCAGTCCAGCGAGCGCGTTCTCCATCCGCTGTACACCTTCGAAGGAAAAGGGTAGCGTGACGATGGCCACCGTGAGCGCGTCGGCATTGCGCGCCTCTTCGGCGACGATCGGCACGGCACCGGTGCCCGTGCCGCCACCGAGGCCCGCCGTGAGGAAAACCATGTGCGAACCACGCAGTGCCTCGCGGATGGCCTCGCGATCTTCCTCGGCCGCTTCACGGCCGGCGTCCGGCTTCGCGCCGGCGCCAAGGCCTTCGGTCTTCCCGGACCCGATCTGAATCCGGCGGCCGGCCTTGGAATTCTTCAGGGCCTGCGCATCGGTATTGATCGTAATGAATTCCACCCCGTCAAGATCGGCGGCAATCATGCGCTCGACGGCATTGCCACCGCCGCCGCCAATACCGCAAACCTTGATTACGGCGCGTTGATCGAAGGACTCCATGTCACTGGTTTCCCCGAGCTTGCTCATCGTCTGCACGTCTCCCCGGCGCATGCGCCTTGCGTGGATCGCCTCGACGGGCGATGGTTCATCTTAGCACCCGGTCCAAATTCTGCACAACACAGAATAACCGCATAAAAGTTGTCGATCCGCACTATTTACAAACGAGGTCATTCTCGAAGCGCAGATCCAGATATTCGCTACAGGGCGGCGCGCCACCCAGTTGCTGCCACAGGTACTGGAGGCGCAGGGCCTGCATGTAGAAGTCGCCGCGGCCCCACCGAAACGCAAAGGGGACATCGTCGAAATAGCTGGTAATCTCGTTCTCGCTCGTCGCGTAAATCTCGGACAGAGTCAGCTGCCCGGCCAGCGGGATACGCGCAAAGGCTTGCCACATCGCAATGGCCTGGACCAGCGCCGGGTTGTCGAGTTGCTGCCCGACTTCGATGTAGCCAAGCGCAGGGACACCGGTAATCAAAGGGCCGGTCGGCTCGGCCAGTGGATCCAACTCACGCAGCACCACGCCCTCCTTGTCAATTTCGAAGGCGTGGTTGTTCAACAAGAGCGTGGCGACGGGCGCGCGTTCGGCCACACGAATAATCACCATGTCCGGGTAGGCCCGCTCCACCTGACAGTCCGCCACGTAGGGCATCTTCATGACGCGCGACGCGATGGCGTCGGAGTCGAAAAAGAGCACGTTGTCCGCCGTGGTAACCCCGGCGACCGCAACGATCTGTTCCTCGCGCAACTTCTCGGCGCCTTCCACATAGATTCGCCGAATCTGAAAACGGGGCGACGCGCTGACGTACTGCGAGAACGCGAAAATGACCGCCGCGATGATCCCCAAGGATACGACCCCTTCGATCAGGCGGCGTAAACGCCGGCGTGCGCGTGTGGTCCGCCGGGGTATGGGACTCGGGCCGCGACGGCGCGATAGTGGCTTGCTCATCCCCCCGCCTCCATCGCCGCCAAGATGGGCTGTGCGATCCGATTGATGTCGCCCGCGCCCAGTACGAGCACCAGATCCCCGGCCTCCAATTCCGCCGCCAGCCGTGCCGGCACCGTGTCCTTGTCGTCAACTAGTTCCACCTGCGTGAAACCCTGATCCTGCGCGGCATCAACGATGAGCCCCGCATGTACACCCGGCATCGGCTCTTCACGAGAGGGATAGATATCGGTCACGATCGCGCGATCCGCTGTGCCCAGCACCTGCGCAAACTCGTCGTAGAAAAACTTGGTGCGGCTGTACAAGTGCGGTTGGAACACGGCAATGACCCGCCGGGGCTTGGCCCAGCGTACCGCCTCGAGCGTGCTCGCAATCTCGGTGGGATGGTGCGCGTAATCCTCCACCACCGTCACGCCGCACGCGGTGCCGCGCAGTTGCAGGCGGCGCTGCACACCGTCGAACTGTTGCAAGCCATCGGCAATGACACCGAAGCGCTGCCCCAGGCACAGACCCACCGCACAGGCCGCCAACGCATTCCGCACGTTGTTTTCACCAAGCGCGTTCAATTCGAGCGTACCCAGGCACCCTTCGGGCGCGACACGCGCATCGTAGCAGACAACATCAACGCAGGTGCGCAACGCGTCAATCTTCTCTGCGGTCGGCGCGCCACCACCCGGCGCGACAAGACGAAGGTTCTCGCCGCGCAATGCGACGCCCTCCCCGAGACCATAGCTGATGGTGACCGCCTCGAGCGCAGGCATGATCTCTCGTGTGTGCGCATCGTCGCCGCAGAGAATCGCATAGCCGTAAAAGGGCACCCCGTTGCAGAAGTCCACAAAGGCACGCTTGATCTTGTCGATAGTGCCGTAATACTCGAGGTGTTCCGCGTCGATATTCGTCACCACCGCAATGGTCGGATGCAGCCGGAGAAAGGACCCGTCATGTTCGTCCGCTTCCGCGACCAGGCAATTCCCCGTGCCCCAGCGCGCATTCGTTCCGCTACGGTGCAGAATGCCGCCGACAATACTCGTCGCGCCCAGATTCGCACGATCCAGAAATGCGGAGATCATCGACGTGGTCGTGGTCTTGCCGTGCGTGCCACCGACGACCACCGCATTCGGCTTCAGACGAATCAGATCGGCGAGCAGATCGCTGCGATGTATGACCGGGATGCCCCGCTCCCGCGCATCCAGCACCTCCGGGTTCTCCTCCGGTACCGCCGCCGACACCACCACAATCTCCGCCGCCGCCGCATGCTCCGCGCGGTGTCCCGTATGAAAAGTCAGCCCCAGACCGGCCAGTCGCTCCGTAATCGCCGAAGCCTGCAGATCCGATCCCGACACCTCATAATCCAGATTCAGCAGAATCTCCGCGAGGCCAGACATACCAATGCCCCCCACGCCCACGAAATGAACTCTGCGTTTATGTCCGTACACGGTGCCGATCCTGCCCCTATATATGGTGGTCTAGCAGAGACTATAGCACAAAATGGGGTGAAGGGGAAGAAGCAGTGCCTAAGCGGCCACTGCCCCGTTGTTTTCGTGTTTTTCGGGTTCTCGATTGCCCGTCGCCTTGCACGGGTGGGGCGGTCCTGGGGTAGATTGAAGGGCGTGCGCGGAGTGGGAACTGACATGACACTTGAGGCGTGTATTGCATCGTGGGACGGCCGATCGGCGGATGACCTGGGCGAGGTCTATGCGCAATACCACACGGCGCCGGGCTTCGGCGGGGATCTGGTGGCGTTGTTGGGGGATGCGCGATTGCGGCCCGGGGGGAGTTGGCTGCTGAAGCGCTACCTGGAGGCGGGGAAGGGTCTCGCGGCGGGGGAGCGGAGAACGTTCTTTGGCGGGCTTGGGGCGGTGGAGGACTGGCCCTCGCGGCTGCACCTCTTACAGTGTTTGCCCTACCTTGAGATCGGCGCGCGGGAACGCGCCCGGGTGGAGGCCTTCGTGCGCGCGTGCCTGGTGGACCCGAACAAATTCGTGCGGGCGTGGGCGTACAATGGCTTTGCCGTGTTGGCGGCGCAACATCCGGCGTATCGCCCGGAAGTGGATGAATGCCTGCGCCGCGCGGAGCAATCGGAGGCGGCGTCGGTACGCGCGCGGGTCCGGCGTATTCGCAAGGAGTATCCCTGACGTACAGCCCCCTGCGCGCGGGCGGGCCGACTAGTCGTCGAGCATTTCCACCATGCGGTCGGCGTCTTCCAGCAGTTCCTCGCCGCGCCACACCCAGCGCAGGCCGTCGATAACCCAACGCTCGATCTTCTCGAGGAAATCGTCGGGAACGCCCATCATGTCGGCGATGTCGAGAACGATATCCTGCTCGTCCGGATCGAAGAGCCCATCGAGGTGAGCCAGGCGAAAGAGTTCCTGAAGCACCACGACACGGCTGGCCGGACTCTGAAACTGTGGTACGAGTTCGTCGGGTGTCAGGTTTCCGTTCAGGGTCGCCATGTGGATGTCGACGAGGCCGGCGTAGTTGCTGAGAATTTCCCGCTCGATGTCGGCGATACTGCCATCGGCCTTCGCAAGGTAGACCAGCAGTTCGAGGAGGGCGCGTTGTTCATCCGGACTGAGGCGTTCGAGCATGGACCAGGATCCCTTGGGTAGCGTGCCAGTTGAATGCATGGCAGAATGACGCACCGCACGCGTGATCGTCAAGGGCGCAAGGACGCGGGCCTAAACGCGACGGCGCGCCGCGG
>JAUIKJ010000264.1 GCA_030430835.1 Candidatus Hydrogenedentota bacterium | reverse complement strand
TCACCTCGACATCACAGGCGACCCCGAAAACACCGACCTCCAGCCCGGCAGCGTGCTCGTGTTGACCGTGACGGCCTCGGGAGGCTTCGCGCCCCTGCAGTACCAATGGCGCAAGGACGGTGAAGACATCGATGGCGCAACGGAAAGCAACCTCGTGATCGAGGCGACCACCCCGGACGATGCCGGCGTCTACACCTGCATTGTGAACGATGCACGGACCGATGTCCTTGAATCGGCCGAAGCGGTGGTCACGGTGCTGCCTGGGGAAGGCGAAGGAGAAGGCGAGGGCGCGTCCGTCGAAGGCGCGAGTGAAGGGGAAGGAGAAGGGGAAGGAGAAGGGGAAGGAGAAGGGGAAAGCGAAGGCGCGTTCGAGGGTGAGACCAGCCTGGAAGGCGCCGTGGAGGGTGAGGGCGCCGTGACACCGGAAGGTGCTCTGGAAGGCGAAGGCGAGGGTGCCTTCGTGCTGGAATTCCAGACCGGCGACCAGAATCAGGACAACATGATCAGCCTCAGCGAACTGCTGCGCATTATCCAGTTCTTCTCCTCCGGTGCGCTGTATTGCTGGCCGGAATCTGAAGATGGTTACCGCCCCGGTGAAGGGGATGACCTCAGCTGCCGCCCGCACAGCGCGGACTACAACCCACAGAACTGGACGATCTCGCTCAGTGAGCTGCTGCGCACGATCCAGTTCTACTCCACCGGCGGCTACATTGCCTGTCCGGACGGCGGCACGGAAGACGGCTTCTGCCCCGTGGCACCCGAGTAATCGTGCAGGCGGCCCGCGCCGATCACCGACGCGCGTTGCCCCCTGATCACCGTGCCCCGTAGACTATCGGGGCTGTTCCAAGGTCATCCCGGAGTATCCTCATGCGCCCCGCAATCTTCCTCTTCGCCGTGCTCCTGTCCGCGACCGCCATGGCGCAGAACTGGTACAAGGGCACGACCCACAGCCACAGTCTCTGGAGCGATGGCGACTCCGCACCGAGCATCGTGGCCGCGTGGTACAAGGACGCGGGCTACCACTTCGCCGTCCTCTCCGAGCACCACATCCTGCAGGAAGGCGAACGCTTCGTCTCCATCATGGACGGGTCACGCTTCGGCACGGCGCAGGTGCAACAGGTTCAGGATCGTTTCGGCGAGGACTGGCCGGAGATCATCACCACGGATCGCGGCAAGCAGCGCATGCGCCTGAAAACGCATGAAGCATTGAGCGCCGAACTGAACGAGGACGAGCGCTTCCTGCTGATTCCCGGCGAGGAGATCACGACGCTCTGGAACCCGCCGCACATGAACGGCATCAACCTGCGCGAAGCGGTGAAGCCCGTGCAGCGCGGCGACAAGATCAAGATTGCCGAAGGCTACATCCAGAAGGTCGCGGCACAGAGCGAGAAGCATGGCGTGCCCATGCTGGTCCATCTGAACCACCCGAACTTCGAAGCGGGCTACACCGCCGAACAGATCGCGGAGATCCCGAGCCTGCGCTTCTTCGAGATCTTCAACGCGCAGCGTGCCGTGCGCAGTTGGGGCCGGCCGGAGATGGGCCGTCCGCCGCATGAGCGGCTCTGGGACATTGCGATGACCCTGCGCCTGCAGCGCGATCCGGACTATGTTCTCTATGGCCTCGGCACCGACGACTGCCACGACTACCAGGAATGGGGCACGGGCCACAACAACCCGGGCCGCGGTTGGGTGATGGTGCGCGCGGAGAAGCTGGACGCCAACACGATCGTCGAAGCGATGCAGCGCGGCGATTTCTACGCCAGCTCCGGCGTGACCCTGCGCGACCTCCGCATCGATGACCAGGCGATTACCCTCGACATCAATGCCGCACCAGACGCGACCTACACCACGCGCTTCATCGGTACGCGCAAGGGCTACGATCCCGATTCCAAGCCCTTCCTCGACGCGGACGGCAAGGAGGTCGAGGGCGCGACGCGAATCTACAGCGACGACATCGGCGCGGTACTGCTGGAAACCACGGACAACCCGGCGGTCTACACCTACACCGGCGACGAGCTCTATGTCCGGGCGGAAGTCCATTCTTCCGAGGTGATGGAGAATCCTTCGCGCGAAGACGACAAGCAGCGCGCGTGGACCCAGCCGGTGCTCGTGCAACGACGCGCGGCACACTGAAGCAGGCCGCATGAAGTTCTACCGCTACGACGAGGTCCCCGCCGCCACCATTCGCAAGAGCTATCGCAACGCGAGTTGGCGCGCGCTCGCCGGCGCCACGCTCTTCATGGCCGCAATGACCGCGTACATCGCCCTGCCGAAGAGCGGTGACACCAATCCGGTATTCATCGCCGTGCCAGGCCTGCTCACGCTCTTCCTCGCGGTGCTGATGCTCCTGCGCGTGCGCGAAGGCGCGCACAAGCACAACTGGCTGCTGCACGAGAGCGACGCCGGGCTCTACGTCAATCTGCGCCCCGCGCACAATTTCCACCGCAAGGACGAACTGCCCTGTGTCCTCTTCATCCCGAAGGAAGAAATCGGCGCCATCGGACACACGGTGGAGACCTGGAAACTACCCGACCGCAACGGCACCAGCATCTACCACTGGTCCTACGTGGATCTCTATCTTGCGCACGAGGACACGCGCGCCCTGCGTGAACGCCTCCGCGCGGAGCGGCGGCTCGATACGCGCAATCGCCCCGCGAACTATCCCGTGCGCGTCACCGATCCACCGGCGGTACGGCTGATGTGGGACTGGATACGGCCGGCGGAAGACGCCGCCCTGCGCGCGCTCGGCGCGTCCTACGCCGTTGCGCCGGACCGTAAGATCGAGCACCCGCCGTGGGATCAGATGGACGAGGCAAAGCGGGAAACGGTCATCGCCGAACTCTGGGAGCACGGGCATCTCGTGGAAGCGCACCGCATCACCCGGATTCACTACCAGCTCAGCGCGCGCGCGGCCTGGGAGCGACTCGAAGAATTAGTGTGACACGCCACCAAGCCAATGTCCCGCCAGCGCCACGGGTACGGCGACGGCGCTGAAGAGATCACGTGCGGCATCCGAACCCCGAACCGCTTCGGCCATCGCCGGCGCGGCGGCGTAATACGCATCCACCCACACCCGTGCACTCGGCGTCGCCGAAAGGGCCGTGTCCCGCACGGTGCGTAATCCCGCGAGCAGGGCCGGACTTGCGCCCAAGGCCGCCTTCGCCGGGCAGGTGATCGCACCGTCGTCGCAATTGATTGCGACGCCCGGCGTGCCGCTGGGCTTCAGCCAGGGCTGCACCTCGGGATAGAAGCGGTAGAAGGACGCGAAGTTGTCGATGTTGCCGGGCGGGTTGTTGCAGTTGTGTACCGGGCCATTGCTGAGCATGCCGAAGAGGCGGTAGTTGTGGTTGCTGTAGAGCGCGCCGGAACCGCTGGATCCGCCTTCGGTGATGCCCTGCTCATATTGCAGCTGGGTCTGCTGAATGCCTTGGTTCGCGCAGAAGACATCGAAGCAGGCGGTGACCGCGAGCGCACTCACCGGGCCGCTGGAAATCTTCATCGAAGTCCCCGCTGGGTGATGGATTACGGTCGCCGTGTCGCTGAGCGATGGCGTGCGCGAATCCCAGCCGAGCCAAGCGCGCCCACGCGCGCCCACGGGGACGCCGTCGAGTTCGATGAACTCGCCATCGAGACACGCGTTCTCCGCGAGGATGGCCTCGCCCCGGCTGCGCGGAAGACTCGCCGTGGAAGGAATGGCGCCACCGCAACTCGCGGGCCGGAAGTCCCAGATGACCTCGATGCCGGGCACGTCCACGTCGCCATCGAAGCAGTGGTGCGCGGTGATGAAGTAGGGCTCAAGCGCGGCGCTGTCGGGCGCATTGAGCAGGGTGCCGGAACACTGGAAGGTGCCTTGGCCATTGACCGGAATGAAGATCATCCCGGTCGCGGTGGAGATGTCCTGAATCGTCTCGTCCTCTTCGCAGGCGATCGACTGCGGACAACTCACGCCCTTCGGATCCGAGGCGAAGGGATCCACGTAGAAGTGCGATACCGCGGCGAGTGACACCGAGGGCGCGTCGGATTCCAGGACCAGCAGCGTCTCTGCGCCCGCGACGACGGGCAGCCAGTACAAATCCTGCGCCGCCGTGTAGGGCCCGAAGGCATGCCCGGTTGCCGCATCAACCTGCCAGAGCGCATCGCCATCGGCCAAGCCCGCGAGGTCAACGCGCAGCCGCACCGCCAACGCATCCACCGAAACCACCCGCGCCACGGCAACGGATGCGCTACCGTCCTTGATGATCTGCGCGAAGAGTTCCTCGCCCGGCAGATCGACCGGCACCTCCGCGGCAACCTGATACCCCGGCTTCGTGGCCGCAGACTTCGCCGCCACATCCACCTCGCCAAGCAGGTTCAAGACGGTATCCGTCGTAGGCAGGGCAAGCCACGCCTCGACCGTCTCCGCGGGAACCAACGGTGTCGTGGCGCTCTTCGCAGGCGGAACATAAACAAAGTCGGCGAAATCCGCTGCGGCGGGGATCGATGCAACGAATAGACCAATGAAAAACGCGAGCACAACCTTCATCGAAACATCTTTCCTGCCGAGAGTAAGTTGGGAAGCCTGCCGCCAGTCCGTATCATAGCCTGATGTCCCTACCGCGAAAAAATGTGTTGATGGTGCTTGGGCCGACGGCCTCGGGCAAGACCGCGCTGGGCGTGGCGCTGGCGCGTGCGCTGGGCGGGGAGATCGTGTCGGCGGATTCGCGGCAGGTGTACCGCGGACTGGATATCGGGGCGGGGAAGGACCTCGGGGAGTATCAG
>JAUIKJ010000263.1 GCA_030430835.1 Candidatus Hydrogenedentota bacterium | reverse complement strand
CGTCTTCCTCGAGGAACTCCGGACCGATGTCCATGAAAAAGATCTTCTTGCCATCCGCCAACTCCTTCGCCATCGCGCTGGCCTTCGCCAGCTTCTCGCGCGTGGCGTCCGGCTTCTCACCGCGCGGGAAAATCGCCAGCACCAGTTGCTTCGCGTTCGGCCAGATCTCCGCCGTGCGCTTGATAATCGCCTGAAGCCCTTCGCCGATCTCTTGGCCCGAGTTGTCCTTGTAATTGTTCGTGCCGATCATGAGCACCACCGCCTTCGGCGCGATCGAGGCGAGGTTGCTGTTCTCCAGCCGCCACAACACATGCTGTGTCCGGTCGCCGGAAAAGCCCAGGTTCAGCGCCTTGCGGTCGCCATAAAACTCCGCCCACTCATCCTTGCCGCCGCCTTCCCAGCCCTGTGTAATCGAGTCACCAATAAAGACGAGATCGATGTCGCCTTCGGCGATCTGCGCCACCTTCTCCGCCTGCCGGTTGACCCACCACTCGTCCGGACGCGGCACCGGATTCAATGCACTGTGCTGCGCCGCAGCCGGAAGCATCGTCGTGAAGGAAAGGGCAACAGCAGTCGCGGGCAACATGATTCCGCGACGAAACAATGACCTGAACATGGCTTGGTTTCCTCTCTCGATTGACAGCCCAAAGGCCGTATTGTAGCGACGACAGGACCAGATTCCCAGCACCGCGCGTGTTGCGCCGGGACCGAACTCGGCGCACACTCTGTATGTCGCCCGGTGCCGGGCGACCAAAACAACGCGGCGCGCCGGACTCCCGGTAGGGAGCAGGAGAATCATGGAGCGCATAGTCGTCGATGCAGCCAAGGGCGGGTTTAGGTTGGTGGACGAGTTCAAGGAATTCGCCATCAAGGGCAACGCCATCGACCTCGCGGTCGGCGTCGTTATTCGGGAAGAAGGTCGATTGCGCGCGTGATGCCGGCCGAGCAGGGCTACGTCGATTGGAAGCCCGAAGTGGGGGAGAAGGCGATCCCCTACGGCCTCATTCTCGGCGAAGTCGTGAACTTCCTGATCGTCGCGCTCGCCCTCTTCGTCTTCACCGTGAAGTTCCTCGGTTGGGTCCTCCGCACCAAACAGGAAGAAGCCGCCGAACCCGAAGCACCAACACCCACGCGCGAAGAAGAATTGCTCACCGAGATCAGGGATCTGTTGAAGGCGAAGTAGGAGGTTGCGCGACAAATATCAGGGTTTGCCGCCAGAGGCATTGGCTAACGCTGATGATGCATGTCACCGCGCCCGGCGAGTAGACCCGCTACGGAGATGTCCTCATCGAGTGCGTCCCAATGCAGTCCTGTGCCGCCACCGCTAATGACAAGATTCTCACGCTCTCGAGGTGTGGCCTTGAGCAGACGTGGAAAATAGCTCAGCGGAACGCTGAGCTTGCGTCCGTCTGCCAAGTCCACCCACATTGAATCGTCGTCGAATCGTACTGCGATGGCTTGTGCGTTAGAGGCTAAAGTGCTCATTCCAACTCCTAAGCATCAAGTCGAAGTTCTGCTCTATTATACCCTGAATCCGTCTGAGATCCCGTGAGTGAAAACCGTAGCTCGACTCCAGGGAAATAACGGGTTCCAGCCAGTACTTGGCTGAATTCTCGCCACTCCGTACGTGGATATGCGCAGGTTCCAGCGGATCGCCTTCGTTTGAATAGAAGAAGAACTGGAAGCCGCTTTCTCGATAGATCACGGGCATGGCTGGAATATAGCCAACGGTGTATATTGGTGCAACGGTCTGTTTCGGTATTTGTCTTGAAGAGTCTGGAGCATTGTAAATGAATCAAAATATTGGCTTTGCCATAGCGCGGCGTCTTGTTTTCTTCCCGATGGGATTACTTCTTGTGTTCGTGTTTGCCACGCCGTGCACTGCCACCGAACCGCTCGCGTTGCATCTTCAACACCGCACCACCGATACGGAAACCGGAACAACGGAGGTGATTCAGGAGCTCGCCGACTGGGATCCCGCGAAGACCGCCATTGTCGTCTGCGACATGTGGGATAAGCACTGGTGCAAGGGCGCCACGGCACGCGTGGCGGAGATGGCGCCACGGATGAATGCGGTGCTGAAGGCGGCGCGCGATCGCGGCGTGCTCATCATCCACGCGCCCAGCAGCACGATGAAGTTTTACCAGGACACGCCACAACGCCAACGCGCCATGGACGCGCCGAAGGTGAAGATGCCCAGCCCGGACGGCTGGCGGCATCTGGACGAATCGTCGGAAGGCCCGCTCCCCATCGACGACTCGGACGGCGGTTGTGACTGTCAGCCGCGTTGTCCCGACCTTGCCGTCTCGCCGTGGACGCGTCAGATCGATACCCTGCACATCGCGCCGGAAGACGTCATCACCGACGACGGCGCGGAGCTCTACAACGTGCTGCAGGCCGAAGGCCGCGAAAACGTCATCGTCATGGGCGTACACACGAATATGTGCGTGCTCGGCCGGCCCTTCTCCATTCGCGCGAATGTGATGAACGGCAAGAAGGTCGCGCTCATGCGCGATCTCACCGACTCCATGTACAACTCGCGGATGGCGCCCTTCGTCAATCATTTCCGCGGCACGGAGCTCGTCGTCGACCACATTGAGGCGCACTGGTGCCCGACCATCACCAGCGCGGATTTCCTCGGCGGCGCGCCCTTCCGCTTCGCGGAAGACGAACGCCCGCACGCGGTCTTCCTGCTGCATGAGGCCGAGTACGAAACACGCGAGACGGTCCCCGCCTTCGCCGAAGCGGAACTGGCCGGCGCGCGGCAGTGGAAGTGTACCTATCTGACCAGCGACACGCCGCACGATCTCCCCGGCCTCGGGGTACTGGAGGAGGCCGACCTGCTCTTTGTGTCCGTGCGCCGGCAATGCCTGCCGCCCGAGCAGCTTGCGCAGATCCGCGCCTATTGCGAGAGCGGCCGACCCGTCGTCGGTATCCGCACGGCCAGCCACGCCTTCGCCCAGCGCGATGGTTCCGTGCCCGAAGGCGGCGCGGCCTGGCCGGCGTTCGACGCGGAGATCTTCGGCGGCAGCTACACCAACCACCACGGCAATGCGCTCCAGACCCGCGTCTGGGTCGCCGAGGGCGCGGCACATCCCATTCTCGAAGGCATCGCCCCCGCCCCACGCGATGCCGCCGGCTCGCTCTACAAGGTCTCGCCGCTCGCGGACACCGCCACCGTCCTGATGATGGGCGCCGTCGACGGCGCATCCCCCGAACCCGTGGCCTGGACCAACACCGGCAAGTACGGCAACCGCGTCTTCTACACCTCCCTCGGCCACCCCGGCGAATTCACCAAGACCGCCTTCCGAAGGCTTCTGTTGAACGGTATTCTGTGGGCGGCGGGGGTGGGAGCCCCCGCGAAGTAACACGGAATCCGTGCAATCCGGCCGGGTTTCTGTTATACTAAGTGGTTGTATTCAATACACTTGCACCCGCAGCGCGCGTCCCCGCGCCAACCCGATTTTCCGGAGTCCGATGAAGACCCTCGTCCCCCAAGACTACAAACGCATTCTGCTCGACGAAGTGCTCCCGCGCGTCGAGAAGCCCTCGCGCTACCTCGGCAACGAACTGAACACGGTCCACAAGGACCCCGCCTCTGTCGAGATGCGCGTGTGCCTCTTCTTTCCCGATCTCTACGAACTCGGCCTCGGCAACCTCGGCCTGCACATTCTTTACGCGATCCTGAACGACCTCGACTGGGTCTGGGCCGAGCGCGGTTATTCGCCGGGCACCGACATGGAGGCGATCCTCCGCGAGCGCAACCTGCCGCTCTTCATGCACGAGTCGAAAGACCCGCTGAGCGAAGCCGATCTCATCGGCTTCACGCTCCAGTCCGAGCTGACCTACACGAGCATCCTCAACGCACTCGACCTCGCAGGGCTCGAAGTACGCGCGGAGAACCGCAAGGACGACGACCCGCTCATCTTCGCGGGCGGGCCCGCCGTCTTTAATCCCGAGATGCTCGCGCCCTTCTTCGACTTCTTCCTGATCGGTGAAGGCGAAGACGCGATCGTCGAACTCGTCGAGACGCTGCGTCCCCTCCAGGGCGCGTCGAAGCAGGAACGCCTCGAAGCGGTCGCCAAGCTCGAGGGTTTCTACGTCCCCTCGCTCTACCCGATGGAAGAAGACGCGCGCGGCCAGATTGTGCCCAAGGAAGACGCGCCGAAGATCGTCAAGCGCCTCGTGCAAAGCCTCGACGGTTCGCGCTACCCCACGAAATACATCGTCCCCTACACCCAGCTCGTCCACGACGGCATCGCGCTCGAGGTCCTGCGCGGCTGCACCCAAGGCTGCCGCTTCTGTCAGGCGGGCATGGTCACGCGCCCCGTCCGCGAGCGCTCGCTGGAGAACATCGACCAGCTCATGGAGAACACCTTGGCAAACACCGGCTTCGAGGCGGTGTCGCTGGTTTCCCTCTCCACCTGCGACTTCTCGCGTCCGCGTACCCTCGTGAAGCAGGCCGCACAACGCGCGCACCAGGAAAACGTCTCCATCTCGCTGCCATCGCTCCGCCTCGATTCCTTCGCGGTCGAAATGTCAGACATGGTCGCCGGGGTGCGCCGCAGCGGCCTCACCTTCGCGCCCGAGGCCGCCACGCCGCGCTTGCGCGCCGTGATCAACAAGTTCATCCCCGACGAAGGCCTGCTCAGCATGGCCTCCGAGGCCTACCGGCGCGGCTGGTCCAGCGTAAAGCTCTACTTCATGATCGGCCTGCCCACCGAGCGCGACGACGACGTCCTCGCCATTGCGGACCTCGCCCTG
>JAUIKJ010000262.1 GCA_030430835.1 Candidatus Hydrogenedentota bacterium | reverse complement strand
CACGTCACTCCTTCCCCAAGAGTACCTGCAGCCAATGAGCTTGGCGGGTCCGACTCTCTCTTTTCTTTTCATCACGGACGCCTTGGCGTCCTTAATGCCGAGAGGGCCGGGTCTGCGGAGCGCACGCTTAGAATTCTGCCTCACGTCACTCCTTCCCCAAGAGTACCTGCAGCCGATGAGCTTTGTGGGTCCGACTCTCTCTGGACTCATTCCCGCCGGGTGATGCATCCCGCGGGCCAATGATCTCTTTGGCGCCGGCCCATACCCCCACTCATGGGCCGGCGCCAAAGATTTATTTGGACAAGTGAGAGGCAGGCGAGTGACCAGCCTTCGGCGTTTCCCCGCGTTTGCACCTTCCCCGAGGTTGGTCCCCATGATACGTGCCGGTCTCGGGCCTGCCTCTCAAACCTGGCGTCCCCCTGCGTCACGGGACCAGACACAGCTCTCCCGTGGACGCTATTCGTTCTGATTCGCTTCCTGCACTGGACGACGCCCCAAGCAGCCGTCCCGAATTCTACCTGTTCAAGTATACCGCTCGATCAGAGAATCGTTAGGCTGGGACCAGGATCAGGCGGGGGCGGCAGCCGCCTTGGCGGCTTCGGCGAGGGGCTGTGCGAAGGTACGAACACGCTCGGCCAGTTCCGGAGTGTCGCCGGTTTCGCCAATGAGTTTAACAATGGCGGAGCCGACCACGACTCCTTCGGCCAGACCACCCACCTCCCGGGCGTGTTCGGGTTTGGAGATGCCGAAACCAACGGCGACCGGTTTCTGCGTGTGCGTCTTAATCCGGTCGACCGCTTGCTTCAAATCGGTGACAAGGTCCTCGCGCGCACCGGTCACGCCCAGGCGCGAGATGTAATACACGAAGCCCGAACATTGCTTGCCAATGATCGCAAGGCGTTCGTTGGTGGTCGTCGGTGCAGTGAGAAATACCGAACACAATCCCGACGCGTCGAGGGTGGCCTTGTAGGCGTCGGCTTCTTCCGGCGGCAGATCGACACAGAGGATTCCGTCGGCGCCCGCGGCGGCGGCGTCCTTCACGAAGGCCTCCACCCCATAGGCAATGATCGGATTGTAGTAGCTGAAAAGCAGCAAGGGCACTTCCGTCTCCTTCCGGAGATCCGCCACCAGCGCGAGCATCTTTTGGGGGCTCGTGCCAGCGGCCAGGGCGCGCTGCGAGGCTTCCTGGATCGTCGGCCCATCGCCGACGGGATCGGAGAAGGGCACACCCAGTTCAATCACATCCGCGCCGGCTGCTTCCAGCGCAAGCACAATCGCCTTCGTCTGTGCCAGACTCGGATCGCCGCCGGTGATGTAGGGGATGAATGCCGATTCCCCACGGGCCTTCAGGTCGGCGAAACGCTGTTCAATTCGGTTCATGATCTGCTGTCCCTCTCCCCCGCCGATCAGGCGAAGTGTTCATCCGGCATCAGGAAGCTTGCCGCCTGCTGCACGTCCTTGTCGCCCCGGCCCGAAAGATTGATCACGACGATCTCGTCCTTCGGCATGTCGGGCACGACCTTTGCCGCGTAGGCGATTGCATGCGAGGACTCCAGCGCCGGTATAATGCCTTCAAGCTGCGCGCACAGTTTGAAGGCTGCAAGCGCCTCATCGTCCGTGGCGTAGGTATATTCTATGCGCCCACTGTCGTGAAGGAAGGCGTGTTCCGGACCGACAGAGGCATAATCGAGACCGGCGGACACGGAGTGCGTGGTGCCGATCTGGCCGTTCTCATCCTGCAGCACATAGCTCATCGCGCCGTGGAGCATGCCGTGCGCCCCGCCGGAGAATCGCGCCGCATGCATCCCCGGCACAATCTTCGTACCGCCCGCTTCGACGCCGATCATGCGAATATTCTCGTCGCCGATAAAATCGAAAAAAAGACCGATGGCATTCGAGCCACCGCCAACACAGGCGATCAGGGTATTCGGCAAGCGTTCTTCCGCCGCGAGAATCTGCGCACGCATCTCCTTGCCAATGACCGACTGGAAGTCCCGGCACATCAGTGGAAAAGGGTGCGGGCCGTGCACGGTGCCCAGCACATAGTGCGTACGTTCAACATTGGCCACCCAGTCGCGGAGCGCCTCGTTGATGGCATCCTTCAGCGTCTTGGAGCCCGAGTCGACCGAAACCACCTCCGCGCCCATCAGCCGCATCCGGAACACGTTTAGCTTCTGCCGCTCAATATCTTCCGCACCCATATAGACAATGCATTCCAGCCCGAGCAACGCGCAGGCCGTCGCCGTAGCAACGCCATGCTGTCCGGCACCGGTCTCCGCGATGATGCGCTGCTTGCCCATGCGCTTCGCGAGGATGCACTGACCCAGCGCATTGTTAATCTTGTGCGCGCCCGTATGCGCGAGATCCTCGCGCTTGAGGTAAACCTTCGCGCCGCCGAAGTGCTCGGTCAGGCGCTTGGCCTGGTAGAGCGGTGTCGGACGGCCGACATAGTGGCGATTGTAATTCGCCAATTCGTCGACAAACGCCGGATCCTGCTGCGCACCGCGGTAGGCGGCCTCGAGCTCTTCGAGCGCGTAGACCAGTGTCTCCGGCACGTAGCGCCCCCCGAAGGCGCCATAGCGCCCCCGGGCGTCAGGCCACGGATGTTTCTCTAACGTGCTTGATGAATGTTCGGATTCGTTCATGATCTTTCTTTCCCGGCGAGGCTTCCACCCCGCCCGAGGTATCCACGGCGTAGGGCTGGACACGCCCCACGGCTTCCGCAACGTTCTCCGGCGTCAGTCCGCCAGCCAATATCAATGGACGCCCCAGGCCCTTCGCCTGCTTCGCCACTTCCCAGTCACAGATCTTGCCCGTGCCGCCGCGGGCATCGGGGACAAAGGCATCCAGCAACCAGGCACGCGTGTCGTGCTCCACCATATCGGAGAGCCGGAAATCCGGTCCGAGGCGGAAGGCCTTGATGGCAAGGTGTCCCAGCGGCACCGTGCCCGGCGGCTCTTCGCCGTGCAACTGCACCATGTCAAAATAGGTGAGCAGATTCGCAAGCCGCGTGAAGTCCTCGTTTACCGTCACCGCCACGGTCGTAACGAAGGGGGGCAGTTGCGCCAGGATCGCCTGCGCGTCCTCCATCGCAATATAGCGATTGCGCGCCTTGGCCTCTTCCGCGAGCACGAAGCCGAGCGCGTCCGCGCCGGCGTCACACGCGGCCAGCGCGTCGTCGAGATTCGTTATGCCACAGATCTTAACTTTCGTCATGGCCCAACAAGTCGCTTATCTTCCCCTGAATATCGTTGCTGGTCAGCAGGCTCTCCCCCACCAGTATCGCGTCCGCGCCACCATCTTCCAGCATGCGGACATGGTCCCGGGTGTAGATGCCGCTCTCGCTCACCAAGGTCACGCCGCCGGGCACCCGGTTCTTCAGTTCGAGCGTGCGGTTCACGTCGACCTCCAGCGAATCGAGATCGCGGTTGTTGATCCCGACGATATGCGCACCCGCATCCAGGGCCCGAAGGATCTCGTCCTCGTTGTGCGTTTCCACCAGCACGCCCAGCCCGAGCTTCTTCCCCAGCGCATGAAAATCGCGCAGGTCCTCGTCACTTAGGATGCGGACTATCAGGAGGATCGCGTCGGCCAGACCGGCGCGTGCTTCGTAGATCTGGTAGGGATCGATGATAAACTCCTTGCGCAGGCAAGGAATCTTGACGTGCTGGTGCACGCTCCCGAGATCCGACAACGAACCCTTGAAGTACTTCTGATCCGTAAGCACCGAGATAGCCCGCGCGCCGCAGTGCTCATAGAGCGACGCAAGTTCGATCGCATCTACCTCCGGCAGCATGTCGCCCTTCGAAGGCGAGGCGCGCTTAATCTCCGCAATCAGGCTAATCCCGGGCGTGCGCAAAGCCGCCCGGAAATCTCGTGGCGACCCCATGCTCTCAATACGTTCCTCGAGTATCCGCTGCGGCGTCTGCGTCTTGCACTGCGCGACCTCGGCCCGCTTGTTCTCTACTATCGCATCAAGAATCATGACTCACCTCAATCAGCGCATCGAGCGCCGCCTTCCCCGCGCCGCTGTCGATGGCGTGCTTCGCGGCGTCGATGCCCCCCGCCCAATCCGCCGCCTTCTGCCCGGCCATGATGGCCGGTGCCGCGTTCAAGAGGACGATGTCCCGGTGTGGACCCGCCGCACCATCCAGAACCGAACGCAGGATCGCCGCATTCTCCTCGGCATCGCCGCCCTTCAACGCGTCCGGCGTCGCGTCCGCGATTCCAAACTGTCCGGGTGAAATTTCGTAATTGCGAATCTCGCCGGCCTTCGCCTCGGCAACCCGGCTCGGGCCACAAGTCGTAATCTCGTCCAAGCCGTCGCGACCGGCCACGACAAAGGCGTGGCGCACACCCAGCGACTGGAGCGCCTCGGCGAGTACCGGAACCAGTGTCTCGTCGAAAACGCCGACGACCTGCCCATCCGCCCCCGCAGGATTCGTGAGCGGTCCGAGAATGTTGAACACCGTCCGGACCTTGAGTTCCGCGCGCACCGGTGCCACATGCTTCATGGCGCCATGCAATGCACGCGCAAAGAGGAATCCAATGCCTGCTTCGTCGATGCATCGGCCCACCTGTTCCGGCGTGATATCGAGATTGACGCCCAGCGCTTCCAGCACATCGGCGCTGCCGCACTTGCTCGTGGCGCTCCGGTTGCCGTGCTTGGCCACGGCCACCCCGGCACCAGCCACAACAAAGGCCGCCGTGGTCGATATGTTGAAGGTGCCCGAACGGTCGCCGCCCGTGCCACAGGTGTCCACCAACGGTGA
>JAUIKJ010000261.1 GCA_030430835.1 Candidatus Hydrogenedentota bacterium | reverse complement strand
CGGCACGGCTCGCACAGTTTTTCGACAATCGCGAGGCCGAGACCACCGGCTTCGCGCCGCTGGCGCGAAGGGTCATGGACGATTTCGACTGGGGCCGAATCGCCGACCAGCATATCGCGATTTACCGCGCCACCCTCGCCGCACATCACGCTGGCACGGAAGCCGCAGATTCTTCTTGACCGGCACCCCCGGCATTGCCTATACTTCCCGTCCCTTCCCGCCGATTCTGATGGGGCCGTAGCTCAGTTGGGAGAGCGCATGACTGGCAGTCATGAGGTCAGGGGTTCGATCCCCCTCGGCTCCACCATTTAATGTAAATGAAGCGCCAGCGATGCACACGGTCGCTGGCGCCTTTTCTTTATTTGCCCCATTCCAAGACGCCACGCGCCTCGCGGTGCCCCGTGCCTCCTACGCCGCCGAGCGCCGTGCGCGTTGACCGCGAATGGGCGTGTTGCTAAGCTGGCTGCGTATTCCATGGTGGTATCCCGGCAATGTAGTTTTGGTGGTCGCTGCGGTTTAACGCGGCTGGGTGGGGGGCCTGTGTCTGGACTGCAAGCACCGATCATTCAGCGCCTCGTTTTGTGCGGGGGCCTTCTCGTTCCCCTGGTCTTGCACTGTGTCGCGGCGGCGGATTCGTCGCAGACCGGGGCGCGTGCGGCAACGCCACCCGTGACCTTTGCGCGGGATGTTGCACCAATCCTCTATCAACATTGTGTCGACTGCCACCAGTGTGATGGCGTTGCACCCATGAGCTTGGTGGAATACGAAGAGACGCGCAATTTTGCGGCGATGATCGCCGAAGTGGTGAGCGAAAGGCGGATGCCCCCGTGGCATGCCGATCGCGGCGTGGGTCGTTTTCGAAACGAGCGGGGGCTTTCTCGTGCAGAAATCGATACGCTTCAGGCGTGGGTCGATGCGAATACGCCGCGGGGTGATCCTGCGCTGATGCCTCCGGCGCCAGAACCGAAGGACACGTGGCAGATCGGGGAGCCGGATCTTATCATCGAGATGCCCGAGGCGGTGCAGGTGCCGGCGGTAGGTCCCTTGTCTTATACCTACGTGCAGACCCCCACGCACTTCGAGGAAGACCTGTGGGTGCAGGCCGCCGAGGTGCGTCCGGGCAATCCAAAGGTGATGCACCATATGATCGCCTGCATCAGTGAGGAGTCAAATCCGGGCGCGGGCAGCCCGGCGAAGATGCCGGTTGTGAGCGGTCTGGTTGCCCGTTATCTTCCCGGGGGCAGTCCGATGATTATGCCCGAAGGCAGCGCGATTCGGATTCCACGGGGTGCGGTGCTCCTCTGGCAGATTCACTACACGCCGACGGGGAAAGCGGAATCGGACCGGAGCCGGATCGGCATCGTGCTTGCCGACGCGGTACCCGGCGGGCAGTTGCACTTCGGGGTGGCGCGTACGGAGCATCTCCTGATCCCTCCCCACGAAGCGATGCACCGGGTCGAAGCGCAGTTCACCTTCGCGGTCCCAGGTGTTCTGTATTCCTTCACGCCGCATATGCACCTGCGCGGCCGCTCGGTTCAATACGAGGCCCGGTTTCCGGATGGCCGCCGTGAACTGCTGCTGTATGTCCCGCAATATGACTACAACTGGCAGACGACCTATGAACTCGCGGAGCCCATGCGGATCCCCAAAGGGACGGTCATCCAGTGCGTCGCCCATTTCGACAATTCCGAGCAGAATCCGGCGAACCCCGATCCCGGGAAGTACGTTCGCTGGGGCGAACGGACCGAGGACGAAATGATGGATGGGGGCATGGACATCGTGTTCCCGAACCCGATTCAAGAGGGCCGGAAGGTGCCAAACCCGGCGCGCGCGGGCGCCCGTCCTGGTCCGCGCGGCACAGGCCTTTCCGGCGGGCAGATCGTGCTCCGCGACGGTACGATCCTCGACGCCTACAGCACCGAGGGCGCACGCGGAGAATAACACGGACCGACGGCCGGACCCTCCCCGCGTCATGCGCCCCCCTGCGTCGTGTGTGCCGAATGTGTAGTACTTTGCAGTCGCCGCGGTAGCGTTCCAAGACCATCCTGGATCCTCGGAACATCGGCGACATTTCGTGTAAGTTGTTGGTTTTAAATGACTTGTTGGTAAGATGCGATTGCTGGCACGTGCCCTGCTCTACTCCTTAGCGTACGCAATGAAGCGTAGCGATGGTGAGCGTTGAAACAGGCGAATCGGCGTGCCGGCGTGTGTGGGTGCGTGCGGTGAGCACACAGCAAAAAATCGGGGAGAGAGCATCATGAAAAAGATCGAAGTCAAGGACCTGCAGCAAGACGTGGCGAAGATGGCGGACGTGAAGGGTGGCGATGCCGCCAGCGGTATGGCCACGGGCAAGCGCCAGCACAAGCCGCTGACGATCACGAAGGAACTCGACAAGGCCTCGCCGCTTCTGGCGCGATAACGCAATCACCAATACTGCAACACAACAACGCAGGAAGGCTTTCACCATGAAGAAGATCGTACTGACGGACCTGAAGCCGGAAGTGAAGAAGACCGAAGCCGCCGACGTGAAGGGCGGGGGAGATATTCACAGCGGGCGTTCCACGGGCGTACGCCAGCATGGCCGCGTGACGGTCAAGTCCTAGTCTATCGACTTTCACCGCCCGCAGGGGCAAACACCGGAGAGTAGCGACATGAAAAAGATTGAAATCACCGACCTGAAGCATGAAGTCTCGGACAAGCACGCAGCTGATGTGAAAGGCGGTGAAGGCCTGCCCACCGGCAAGCGCCAGCACAAGCCGATCCGGATCTCCAAGCCGATCGACAAGGCGACGCCCTGACCGCCACGCCACGAGGGGCGAGCACGGTCCAATCCTGAAGTCCCAAACCGCCGTTCGTTTTCGGACGGCGGTTTTACTGTTGGTCGTCTGTCGGCCGAAGTTGTCTAGGGTGCCACCGACGCGTCTGCCGCGATGGCGGCGAAGGTGTCCCGCGTGCGCGCGTCCCAGGTTTGAACCTGCTCGCGGTGGGCCTTGTCTTCCACAAGACTGTTCTGCTGATAGGGATCTGCCACGTTGTCGAAGAGGCACATTGGCCCCTCCGGGCCCGCCGCATAGGTGAACTGTTTGCCGCGTAGACCCCGAAAGATGGGTGCGGGGTGATCGTTTCCCTTCGAGGAATTCAGCTTCGACAGGTGCATGATCGGCTGGTAATCCGGATCGGGGCCCTTGCCATTGAGTGGATACGCTGCCCCGGCGCAGGTCTCCGGAACCGGGATGCCGGCGGCGCTGAGCACCGTGGGCATAAAGTCGATCGCGCCGATCAGTTCTTCGCGCTCTGGCTGTGGCCGCACGTGGCCCGGACCATAGACGAGAAAGGGAATCCGGATCGATTCCTCATAGGGTTGGCGCTTGCTCCCCACGTCGTGTGAGCCAAGCTGCGATCCATGATCGGAACTGTAGAAGAGGATCGTGTTCTCCATCAGTCCCTTCGATTCCAGCGCGGCGATCAGTCGTCCGAGTTCGCGGTCCAGTGCACTTACATGGGCGTGGTAGCCGTTATAGGCGGCGTGGGTCGTGCTGAACGCCCCGCCGGACGCGCTGTGGAATAGCGTCGCATGCGGCCGCACCGGCAGCTTTCCCTCCGGGTACAGCGCCTGATATTCCGCCGGCGCGTCCAGAAAGTTCGCATGCGGCGGATTGAGTGACAGCATCAGGAAGAAGGGCTTCTCGCTTTCCCGGCGCACAAAGCCGATCGCCTGATCCGTCATCAGCGTCGCGTTGTAGCCCTCGGGCTGCACGGGATCGCTCTCCGCCGGGTGATAGCGGCTCTTGTCGAAGTGCGTGTTCGTATTGCTCCAGATCAATGACGTGTCGAATCCGTAGGGTTCCGCACGTTCACCACCCAGGTGCCACTTGCCAATGTAGCCCGTGCGATATCCGGCCGCCTGAAAGGCATCACCGATGGTGCGGGCGTCCGGACTCAGTGGGATGTTGTTGTCGGTCACGCCCGACTGCTGCGGCCACTGCCCGGTGAGCAACATCGCGCGAAAGGGCGAGCACACGGGGTAGTTCGAGATGCAGTTGCGAAAGGACACCCCCTCCCGCGCCATGCGATCCATGGTGGGCGTGGCCAGTCCAGGTGTCTCGGTGAAGCCCATCGACTGGTAGCGATGTTCATCGCCGAAGGCGAAGATGATGTTCGGCATCCGCGGCGCTTCCGCGCGCGCCCGAAGGGCGAGTGTCGTGGCGGTTACACCGGCGAGGAACTGGCGGCGATTGAGCATGGCGGGGCGTCCTGCGTGTTGGCTTCCGTTGCTCGCAGTTTCGCACAACGTTGTCCGGATTGGAAACCGTCCAGACCGACGCCGGGCCGTCAGCACCTTGCAACTACTTCGGGTCGTTGTCCCGCGGTTCCTGCTCCAATTGGCGCTTGAGTCCCAGAAGCTTCGACGCCCAAAGATCTTCGAAGCCGCTCACCCAGCGCTCATAGATCTGCCGAATGGGCACGGCGTTCAGTGAATGGATGCGGCAGCGGCCCTCCACCCGCGTGTTGATCAGGCTCGCCTGACGCAGCACCTCCAGGTGCTTCATCACGCCGAAGCGGCTCATCTGCGGAAAGCGCTCGACTATCTCGGTCGTCGTTCGCGGACCATCGCGCAGGATATCGAGGATATCCCGGCGCGTCGCGTCCGACAGGGCTTTCCAGACCGGGTCAAGATCGTTCACGGCATGCAATCTTCAATCGTTGGACGCGCCGGCATCACGAGAGCGCCGGCGCGTCCGTTACCCATTGGGTCCTTCAGTCTTCGAGTTCT
>JAUIKJ010000260.1 GCA_030430835.1 Candidatus Hydrogenedentota bacterium | reverse complement strand
CCCTGGCGACCTCCAAGCGCATTGACGCGGCCGAGAAGCTTTTGCAGCACCTGGGGGTGCGGGATCATTTTCATTCCTGTATCGGCCCCGAGAATGTGACACATCCCAAGCCCCACCCCGAGCCGCTGTTGTTGACTGCGGAACGGTTGGGGGTCGCCCCGGCGGAGATGGCCTACATCGGAGACATGCATTTTGATGTGGTGGCGGCGCGCGATGCGGGGATGCGCTGCGTGGCGTTGACGACGGGCTACGCGTCGCGCGCGGAACTCGAGTCACTGGAACCCGAAGTGGTACTGGATTCGCTGGACGAAGCCTGCGCCTACCTGCTGGGAGAAGGCTGAAGCCTCAGGCAAAAGCCCGTGTAACGTGTACGATCGCGCCGTCGCGCGTGGTTGCCGCGGGCACGGCATCGGTAAGATCCACCTGTGCGCAATACGCGATGTCGGGATCGTGGCCGATTTCGCGGAGCCGGTCCGCGTGCGGGGCGGACGCGAAGAGCGCTTCCATCCCCTCCGATTCGATACGCGCCTGCCAGTGGCGGAATGCATCCGCGCCTTCGCCGATCTCGGCCCCGGCCATCATGCCGAGCAAAGCCGCCGCCGCGCGATCTTCCTGCGCATCGAAATCCGGTTGGCCGGTTCTTCCGGCGGGGATTAGCACAACCTCGCGGCCGTAGGTCTGGGCGGCCTGGATGACCGCGCGCGCGTTGACCGTGGTGCCAAGCAGCACGGCGGGCGCGCCCCAGGCGGATACGAGCCGGCCCGCGCCGGTGGTGGTCGTGAAGATGACCCGACGGTCGCGTGCGATGGCGGTCTCACGCGGGCTGTTGCCGCCATCGAAACCCGCCGGCGGCAGGCCGCCACGTTCGCCGAAGAGCAATGCGTCGGGGTATTTCTGTCTTGCGGCACGGGCTTCTTCGACCTCGCGCACGACGAGCAGCGCCTGGGCACCGGCGTGCAGCAACATCGCGGCGGTGGCGCTGGCACGCAGGGCATCGACCACCACCGCGACACAGCCGTGATCCACCGCATAGCGGCAACCGGGCTCACCCTCGATAAAATGCCACCGCATGCGAACTAAAGCGCGCCATCGACTACGTAGCGGAAGACCCGAACCACCTGGTCGATGGTCGCGCACACGGCAAGTGCAGACGCGTCGACTTCCTTGAGGGCGTGGGTCAACGCTGGCGGGTGCAGCACAATGAGCGGCTTGTCGTTGGCCACGGCGAAGCCCGCGTCAAAGGCGGCGTTCCATTGGCGGTACTTGTCGCCGAAACACACCACGACGATATCCGCCTCGAGTATCAGCGTGCGCGTGCGAATCGCATTCAGTTTCGCGCCCTTGTGATCCTTCCAGAAGGGGTCGGTCTCTTCCCCGAGGATGGCCACGCCGCACTCGTCGCTGGCGCTGTGGTTGGTCACCGGGGCACTGAACGCCACCGGCAACTCCGCCTGATGCGCAAGAGCCACGAGTTGCTCGCGCCAGTCGGTGTGGATCTCCCCGGCGAGGTAGATGGTCCACGGCCGCTCGGTCGCGCCAAAGTGGTCGTCGTCGGGAATCATGCGGCTAGTTGGTGGCAGCTCCGGCGGCGGTCCGCCGGGCGAGGATGTGTCGGATGATGGTGGGGCCATGTTCCCTGCTGTTCTCCACGAAGACCACGTTCGCGTCGCATCCGGCGCAAAGCGTGCCGGCCACGTAGAGGCCGGGCACCGTGGTTTCGAAGTGTTCGTTCAGTTCGGGTTTCTTGCTGACCGGGTCGACAACCGCGCCGGTACGCTCCAGCAGGGTTGTGTCGGGCTCGTAGCCCGTCATTGCCAGGACAAAGTCGGTGGGCACCTCGATTTCCTTGCCGTCCGCCGTCTTCACGTGGATCGCGTCCATCCCGATGGCGGAGACTTCGGCGCGGCGGTGGCAGACGATGGAACCTTCCTTGATGCGATTCTCAATGTCCGGCTCGATCCAGTACTTGGTGTGAAAGGCCTCGCTGCGCATGACCACCGTCACGCGCGCGCCACTGCGCCAGGTTTCCAGCGCGACCTCGGCTGCGGAGGAACCGGCGCCGATGATCACGAGATCGTGATCGGCATACATGTGCGCCTCGGAATAGCGATGGCTGACGTGCGGCAGATCTTCACCGGGGATACCAAGCGGACGGGGACTGTCATAGAAGCCGGTCGCGGCCACGACATTCTTGGCACGCCACACGTAGGGCCGGCCAAAATGGTCCTGCGCTTCCACGCGAAAGATGCCGTCCAGGGGAATAATCGCCGTGACCTCGTGATAGGTCACGACCTCCAACTGGAAATAATTCGCAAAGGCCCGGCAGTACTGCAGGTACTCGCGGCGGGTCGGATTTTTCTCCGTGGCCTGAAGCGGGAAACCGGCGAGTTCGAGCTTGTCGTTGGTGGAGAACCAGCGCATGTAGGTCGGGTGCTGCAGCAATGCACCACAGACCGGCCCCTTGTCGATCGCGATGGCGCGCAGGCCCTGGGCCTGGGCATCGTGCAGCGCGCCGAGTGAAGCGGGTCCCGCGCCAATGATTACGAGGTCGAGAATCTCATTGAGTCCGAATCGGTTCATGACCCGGGAATTCTAACACAGTTGCGCGGGGCGCGGCCCGTGGCCCGCAAGCAAAGAAGAACGGCGGCCCGTGTGGGCCGCCGTTGTCTGTGGTTCGCATGCCGGGATCAGGCTGCGGGTTCGTCCGTGCCGGCCGGCGTGGTTTCCGCCGTGGCGCTGTCGGCGGCGTCTTCCTCCGGACCGAGGATCAGGTCCATGAGCTGCGCGTCCATCGTGAAGGAGACGGTCGGCAGCACACGCTCGCGATAGTCCTGCAGGTAGTCGGTCAAGAGTGCGAACTCGCGGCTGCGAATCTCGCTGTCACGCAGATTCTGACGCTCCTCCTCCATATCAGCGAGTTCTTCGTCGGTCGGGGGCATCCGCTCGATCAACTCAATGAAGTAGGTGTCGTTGCGGAAGTCGGTCAGCGGACCGGCCATGGTACCGGCCTCTGCCTCGCCCACCTGATCGTAAATCTGCGCAGTCTGCAGGTAGATCTGCTGCTGGAAGAGGAAGTCGCGCCGGGTGAAGGGCTCGGCCGTTTCCTGAATCTCGATGGCGAGTTCCGGGAAGAGGGTCTGCGCCTGCTCCAGCGAGGTGGCGAGTTCGTTGATCTTGTCGGCGTACTCGGCGACCTGATCCTTGTACTCGTCCGACGCCTTGTAGGCGGTCTCGGCGTTGGTCGTTACCTGGTCCTTCACGTCCTCGAAGGGCGGCACCTGACCTTCCTCGCGCTCGACAACCTTGGCGATATACAGGTTCTCGCGGCCGGTGATCACGTCGTAGTTCTTGGCTTCGTCGTCCGGGCTGAGCGATGCACGGAAGATGACCGCGTCGGCGCGCGGCAGACCTTCCACTTCGGCGCTGGTGTTGTCGAATTGGCCGGTGCGCTGCACAGTGACGCCGGCTTCCGCGGCCGCGCCCTCGAGGCTGTCGAGTTCCTTGGCCTTGTCGGAGATCGCCTTGGCTTCCGCCGCGCGCGCTTCGCGCTCTTCGTCGGTCAGCGCAGCGGTCACAAAGATCTGGCGGCCCTTCACTTCGCGCGCGCCGGTCTCGTCGTTGGTGCGTTCTTCATCGATGGTGTAGATGAAATAGCCGCCCGGGCCCTTGACCGGGTCGCTGATTTCGCCGACGGCGAGTTCATAGAGCGGCTTGCGGTGCTCAAACTCGTCTTCACCACGCGGGATCTGCCAACCCATGTCGCCGCCATTCTTCACGCTGGTGATGTCGGATTTCTCGTCGGCGACCGTGGCGAAGTCCGCGCCGCCGCGAAGCTCTTCCACGATGTCGGTGGCCTTCTGCGGCATGGACGGCTCCAGCGGCAGGGCCACGAACTCGGCGATCCACTGTTCCGGCTTGCGGTAGGTGTCCGGGTTCTCGTCGTATTCCTTCTGCAGATCCGCGTCGCTCAGTTCGATCGGTGGCGCGATCTGGGCATACTTGATGCGAATCTTGGTGCTGTTTGCGATGAGCTGCTCCTCGATATCGCTTTCGAGGATGCGGCCACCCGGCGCCTGCACGAAGTTCACGAAGGTTTCACGGGCCACTTGGTCACGGAGGTCTTCGTAGATCTCGTTCCAGTTGCCGTCAAAATTCTGTACCCATTCGTTCCAGGCTTCCGAATTGAACACTGTCGGGCGCTGGCCGTCCGGGCCGGGTTCGGCGTTCGGATCTTCCATCTGAAAGTCGCGCCATTCTTTCATCCGCGCGACAAGCGCCTCGCGCTCCACGTCGAAGCCGCGGTTCTTGACGTCGTAGGTAATGAGTGCGGAGTTGATAAGCTGCTCAAGGATGTTCTGCACATCACCCTGCGCCTCCAGCTCGCGGTAGGACGGGCGCTCGCCGCCCTGGCTACGCTTCTGCGCGGCGGTGGCGTCGAGGCTCCGGCGGAAGGCGGAGGCGTAGATCGGCACGCCGCCAACCGAGGCGAGAACCGGGTCCTCGCCGGTGGCCGCCGTATCCCAGAATGCGGGCACGCCGAAGAAGAGCATGGGCACGCCAATACTGAGCAGAATGATCCAGCCCATGGCCGTGCGGTGTTTACGAATCGCTTGTTGCAGCATTGCAGCCTCCAGATCAGATCAGAACCCGACTTGCGGGGGGTTGTCAGGGCATGTGCTCCCGAGGGGGAAACCGGAGGAAAATACCACAAATACAGGCCTTCCAGCAATCTTGGAGGGACGCTCAGGAGCCGGCCTGCGCGGCCTCCAGGGCGG
>JAUIKJ010000259.1 GCA_030430835.1 Candidatus Hydrogenedentota bacterium | reverse complement strand
CTCGCGCTCTGTCTGCGCGAGGGCGTTCTCACCCGCGATGGCGACGTCTACACCAAGAACTTCGGCGTCGAACGCGGTAAGGCCGGGTTCCACGACGCGCGCTGGGAAGAACTGACCGAGGTCATCGCAAACGAGATCGAACCGCTTGACCGCCTCACCGATCTTATCCAGCAGACCGCGCGCATGCCGCGCTTCCTCCTGTCCAAGCGCATCCGCGACATCTTCGTTCAGGAAGACCAACGCTACTTCGAGACCGACTACGCCGAGTATTACAACCCCGAGTTGAGCAAGGGCCCCGACGTGGGGCGCCCCTTCCTGCTCAAGCCGATGCACGTCAAGGGCGGGGTCGTGCTGGCGCACGGCTACATGGCCGCGCCCCTCGAAGTGCGCGCGCTGGCGGAGTATCTCTACGCCCAGGGCTACGCCGTCTACGGGGTGCGCCTGCGCGGCCATGGCACCTCGCCCGAGGATTTGGCCAACACCCGCTGGGACCAGTGGTACGAATCCTTCAACCGCGGCTACGCCGTGATCAAGAGCCTGACCGACAACGTGATCCTCGGCGGCTTTTCCACCGGCGGCTGCCTCGCGCTGATCGCCGCCGCGCGTAAGGGCTACAAGGCGCAGGCCGTGTTCAGCATCTGCGCGCCGCTGCAGGTGCGCAGCTATTCCATCCGCCTTGCACCGTCCATCGTATCCCTCAACTCCATGCTCAAGCGCATCGGCCGCAGCCGCGAGGGCTGGGAGTACGTGGTCAACGAACCCGAGAACCAGCACATCAACTACACCCGCAACCCGCTCACCGGGGTGCGCGAGCTGGTCTCCGTGATGAACACCATGGAGAAGTCGCTCTCCGACATTCGGATCCCAACCCTGGTGATCCAGGCCTCCAAGGACACCGTGGTCCATCCCTCCAGCGCCCAGCAGATCTTCGACGGCGTAGGTGCGAAATACAAGGAAATGACGCTCTTCGAGCGGGAACGGCACGGCATCATCAACGGCGAGGGCCGCGACGACATCTTCGAGCGCGTCTACAGTTTCCTTGAGCGCGCACCCCGTCACGACACGGTTCAGGTCGATCTACCCGATGAAACGGTATCCCCGCCCGCCGTGGCGAGTTAGCTCAGATCACCCGCCGCCGGAAACCGTTGACACTTTTCCCAGCCTTATGCTACCGTGCGCCTTGGGTTTACGCCGGTTTTCACCCAATTTCGGGGGCCGCCGTATTGACTGTCGCAACCAGCGGAAAACACACGGAGTACCGGGTCACGGGATGCGGACTGGGGGAGCCGCCTGCATCTGTTCCGGTGGGGACCAACGCATGAAAGCATTCCAGTTTTTTACCGCCGCGTTTAGCGCCGGCCTGATCCTGCTTGGCGCCGGCGAGGCCGCCGCCTGGGGCGAAAAAGGCCAGCAGACCGCGGCAGCCATGGCCATGCAGGTCATCAAGAACTCCCATCCCGGTGTCTTCCGGCCCGGTGACCAGAACTACGAACAGGACGTGCTGCGTGGGGCGACCGACGGCGCCGCCATCCTCGACAGCACCGTGCCGCTGAACAACGATGCCCAGACCGTGCAGGCCGTGGGCAACGAGATTCAGTTGCTGCGTGACGCCAAGGACTATGGCCGCGGTCCCTATTTTGCCTACCGCATGGGCGTGCTTTCCGCCCTGGTTGCCGACGTGATGGTGCCCTTCGGCTTTGCGTGGACGCCGGACGAGGTGGCGATCCAGAAGCGGATCATTGCCGATACCGAAGCACAGCTCAGCACCTACGGCTACACGATGACCCAGCGCAACCGCGAGTTCATTCGCAGCCCGAAAAGCTACTTCGCCTCGCACCGCAGCTTCTACGCAGACGACAAGCGGATCATCGCCAACGACTACCGCGGCGGCAAGGGCTACCAGGCCTTTATGCGCGATGGCGGTCCCGCTTACTTCAGCCGCGCCGTCGACGCCATCGCCGATGCCTGGCACACCGTGCTGCGCGAGCAGGACGACCCTTCCACGCTTTCCGCTTCTCGCCGGGTGCTCGCGTGGTACTTCGTCGATCAGGTGGCCTACCTGCTGCAGGAAAAGCGCGACTACCGCGCCTCCCGCAAAGCCTACGAGAACTTTGAGCGTGTCAGCCTTGACCTTCCCGAAACCTATGAGCGCCTCGGCGATCTCTACTACGCTTTCGGATCCGAGGACGCGATCGACACCGCCGTCCGTGAATGGCGCATCGCCTACGAACTCGGTGGTCCGGAGCGACAGCGCATTGCGGAGAAACTTTCCCGGCACTTTATGACCATCGGCAAGGAGTTCCTTGCCCGCGCAGAATCGTCCGTGGCGCAGCCCAACGACCTCGAAGAAGCGCTCCAGAAGTTTGAGGACATGCTCGCGGTGGACCGCACCAGCAACGAGGCGGCCCTCCTGATCCAGGAAACTCACGTCAAGATCCAGGAGCGCAATGCGCGCTACGAACTGACCCTCGACATCATCAGCAACGCCGAGGCGGTGGAAGAAGCCGCCGAAACCGCCAAGCTGCAGGGCGACTTCGGCAGTGCCATCGGCTACTACGATCAGGCCATCACCGTGTTGCAGGCCGTGGGAGACGAATTCAAGGAACTCTTCAAGACCGCCCAGGAAAAGGTAGACGTCAACAAGCGCAACATCAGCGATACTGTGGCGGAGATTCTGGATCAGGCCAGCACCGCCATCGACAACGGCAGCAACATGCGCGAAGACAACCAGTACGCCGCGGCGATTACCGAGTTCGAAAAGGTCAAGAACATCCTGGCCGCGATTCCGGAAGAGGATGAGTCCGGCAGCGGCCGCAGCCCGGTCAGCCAGTCGCAGTTGGACGAAAAGATCGACCTGCTCGAGCTTTCCCTCAGCAACATTGACGAGGCGAAGAAGGCCAAACTGCGCGCCGACACCGCGGCCCAGCAGAACCAACAGGCAGGGGGCCCCCGTCCCGGTGCCGCCCCTCCCGGCGGCGGATGATTCCGGGAGATCCCACACCAGAATGACCCACAGGGGCCGCTTCGGCGGCCCCTTTCTCTTTCCCGGATTGTCGTGTATGCTGGGGTTATCGCGTGGCACGGCGCAGGGCAGCGCCCGTGCCCCCAAGGGCAACAGCATCGCCTCAACTCCCCCAGGAGGATCCGATATGTGTGCAGTCGCCGTAGCATCGTCGATGAGTGAGGGGGTGGAGCGCTTTCTGGCCTCCCCCAAGCAACTACTGATCAACGGGAAATGGACCGGCGCCGCCAACGGCAACACCTTCGCCGTTTACGATCCCGCCACGGGCAACGAGATTGCACAGGTGGCCGATGGCGGTCCCACCGATGTCGACGCCGCCGTGGCCGCGGCGCGCGCCGCCTTTGACGCCGGCCCCTGGCGTACGATGACCACCTCCGAGCGTGGCAAGCTCATCTGGAAGCTGGCCGATCTTTTGGAGGCGCATCTCGACGAGTTCGCCGAACTCGAGACCCTCGACAACGGCAAGCCCTTCGCCGTGGCCCAGGCCGCCGATGTGCCGCTCGCGATCGACAACCTGCGCTACTACGCCGGCTGGGCCACCAAGGTGCTCGGCAGTACCATCCCCATCTCCGTACCCTTCGCGCCCGGCGCCGAGTGGCATGCCTACACCCGGCGTGAAGCTGTCGGCGTGGCCGCGCAGATTATCCCCTGGAACTTTCCACTGCTGATGGCCGCCTGGAAACTCGGGCCGGCGCTCGCGGCCGGGTGCACCATCGTGCTCAAGCCGGCGGAGCAGACGCCGCTCTCGGCGTTGCGCCTCGGCGAACTCATCTGCGAAGCGGGTTTCCCCGACGGGGTCATCAATATTGTCACCGGATTTGGCGAAACCGCCGGCGCACCGCTGGCATCGCACCCGCAGGTGGACAAGGTCGCTTTCACCGGATCGACCGAAGTCGGTAAGCTGATCGTGAAAGCGGCCACCGGCAACCTGAAAAAGGTCACCCTTGAACTCGGCGGCAAGTCACCGAACATCATTTTTCAGGACGCCGACCTGGCGTCTGCCGTGCCCGGCGCCGCCAGCGCGATCTTTTTCAACCAGGGCCAGTGCTGCTGTGCGGGGTCGCGCCTCTTCATCGAAAAGAAGATCTTCGATGAAGTGGTCGGTGGCATGGTGGACAGCGCCAACAGTATCAAGGTGGGTCCCGGCAAGGATCCCGATTCCCAGATGGGCCCCCTGGTGTCCCAGGAACAGTTCGACCGCGTAACCAGTTTAATCGAATCCGGCTTGGCCGATGGTGCCGAGGCGGTTTGTGGCGGCAAGCGCGTGGGCGATCAGGGCTACTTCGTTTCGCCCACGGTACTCGTCAACACCAAGCCCGAGATGAAAGTGGTGCGCGAAGAAATCTTCGGTCCCGTGGTTACCGCCTCGCCCTTCGAAGACATTGAGGAGATCGCGGGCCGCGCCAACGATACGAACTACGGTCTCGCCGCGGGCATTTGGACCCGCGACATCAGCAAGGCGCACCGGCTTGCCAACCGCCTGCGCGCCGGCACCGTCTGGATCAATTGCTACAACATCTTCGACGCCTCCCTGCCCTTCGGCGGCTACAAGGAATCCGGCTGGGGCCGCGAGATGGGCGCCGAGGCGCTCAACAACTACCTCGAGACCAAGGCGGTCTGCGTTCAGCTATAGGGCGGCCGCGTGAAACGGACTTGTTGCGGCGACCTCCCGGGCGCCGCCTTTTCGGTCGCGCGTGAATACCGGTGCGCTTGCCGCGGTATTCCGGGATACGTTGTGAACCGTTGGAGAAGCCGATATGC
>JAUIKJ010000258.1 GCA_030430835.1 Candidatus Hydrogenedentota bacterium | reverse complement strand
ACCCGCTTCGTAGCGGATGACCCCACTCGCGTCGACGAAGAAGCCGCGCCCGCCGGTCACACCGTAGTTCGCCGCGCTCGCCGTGCACTCGAAGTTCTCCGCGGAACCGGCAAGCGCAAAGTTGTAGCCACTCTTCGTCACCGACCAGTCACCATCCAGGAAAGGCGGCGTGGCACCGGTCATGTCGGTGAAGTCCGTGGTGTACGCGCTGTTCGACGCATGGTACGCCGTCTGAGCACCCACCACCGTACGCAGGTTGCCCACCGCCGACGACTCGTTCGACTGCATGCGCGAACGCAGCAAGTTCGGAATCGCAATCGCCGCGATAATGGCGATAATCGCCACCACAATCATCAACTCAATCAGCGTAAAACCCTTCGTGTTCTTCTTCATGGCAAGACCCTCCAACGTTTTTTTGGTTGCTTCGACTGTTGCGCCGGCCCCCGCATCGGCGACCGATGGAAAGAATTAATGCCAGTGGTGTGCCAAGTGTGGCCCAATTCTCCTAAGTGATTACCATCAAGAGCTTTGTATCGGAAGGGCGTGGAAGGGGACCAAAAAAGCCGCGCACAAAAATGTGCGCGGCTCGGCCCTCGAGGACCAAATTTGTCACTTTCGACCAGGAATCGACGATGGCGTCCTACTTCACGACCAGATTCACCATCTTCCCGGGAACGTAGATCTCCTTCACCAGCTGCTTGTCCGCGAGCTGATCGACGACCTTCGGGGCGGCCTTGGCCGCGGTGAGTATCGCGTCTTTGGCCGCATCCCGAGCAACTTCGATCTTATCGCGCAGCTTGCCGTTCACCTGGACAGGGATCTCGATCGTATTCTCCACCAACAGGTGCTCGTCGTAGTCCGGCCACGGCGCATAGGCCAAGCTCTCCGCATGGCCCAGCCGCTCCCAGACTTCCTCGGCCAAATGTGGCGCGAAAGGTGCCAGTACGAGCACGAAGGATTCCATCACGCTTCGGTCGATTTTATCAGCCTTCATTCCCGCGTTCACGAATTCCATCATGCGCGATATCGCCGTGTTGAACAGCAGGTTGTCGATGTCATGCGTGACGGCCTTGATGGTCTTGTGGAGTTCCTTGATCATCGCGGCATCGCCGTCCTGGTCCACGATGCGCGGATGCAGGGTGCCATCCTCCGCAATGAACAGCGACCAGACGCGCTTCAGGAAGCGGTGTACCCCCTGCACGCCTTCTTCGGTCCACGGCTTGTCGCGGTCCAGCGGCCCCATGAACATCTCGTAGAGCCGCATCGAATCGGCGCCATAGGTCTTCACCACATCGTCGGGATTCACAACGTTGTAGCGCGACTTGGACATCTTCTCGATCTGGGTGAATACCGGCGCGCCGGTATCCTTGACGACCCAGTCGTCCCCGCTGCGCTCAACCTGATGCGGGTAGTGGTACTTGCCCTGCTCGTCCTTGAAGGAGTACGCCAGAATCATCCCCTGATTGAAGAGCTTCTGGAAGGGTTCCTTGGTGTTGACCTGGCCCGCGTCGTAGAGCACCTTGTGCCAGAAGCGGGAGTAAAGCAGGTGGAGCACGGCGTGCTCCGCCCCGCCGACGTAGAGGTCCACCGGCATCCAGTAGTTCTCGGCTTCCTTCGACCACGCGGCCTCGCTGTTCCGCGCGTCGCAATAGCGCAGGTAATACCAGCACGACCCCGCCCACTGCGGCATCGTGTTGGTCTCGCGCTTCGCGGGCTGGCCGGTCGCCGCGTCGGTGGTGTTCAACCAATCCGTCGCGCGGGCAAGCGGCGGTTGACCATCGGCCGTCGGCTTGTATTCGTCGAGCTCCGGCAGGAGCACCGGAAGATCGCTGTCCGGCACAGCCTTGACCGTGCCGTCTTCCAGGCGCACCAGCGGGAAGGGCTCGCCCCAGTAACGCTGCCGCGAGAAGAGCCAGTCGCGCAACTTATAGTTGACGGTGCCCTTGCCGATGCCCTGTTCCTCGATCCACGCGGTGATTTTCTTCTTCGCCGCCGGAACGTCCAGGCCATCAATTAGGGGGGAATTCACAAGACGTCCGTTCCCGGTCCACGCCGCCTCCTGCACGTCACCGCCGGAGATGACCTCTACAATCGGCAAATCGAAGGCCTTCGCGAAGTCCCAGTCACGCGTGTCGTGCGCGGGTACCGCCATGATCGCGCCGTAGCCGTAGTCCGCCAGCACGTAGTCCGCCGTCCAAATCGGGATCTCATTGCCGTTGACCGGGTTCACCGCGTAAGCGCCGGTGAATACCCCCGTCTTCTCCCGCTCCTCCTTCATCCGGTCCTGTGTGCTCTTCTTCCCCGCCGCGGCGATGTAGGCTTCCACCGCATCGCGCTGTGCGTCGGTCATGATCTGGCGCGTGAGCGGATGCTCCGGCGCAAGCACGCAGTAGGTCGCACCGAAGAGCGTGTCCGGGCGCGTGGTGAAAACCGTAAAGGCGGCGTCCTGCCCGGCGACCTTGAACGCGACGTCTGCGCCTTCACTGCGGCCGATCCACTCGCGTTGCATCGCCTTGATGCCTTCGGGCCAGTCGAGTTCGTCGAGGTCCTCGAGCAGGCGCTCGGCGTAGGCGGTGATCTTCAGCATCCACTGCCGCATCATCCGCTTCTCGACCGGATCGCCGGTCTCGACATACTTCCCGTCTTTCACCTCTTCATTGGCGAGCACGGTGCCCATCGCCGGGCACCAGTTCACCGGCGCCTCCACCTCATAGGCCAGCCCACGATCGAAGAGAATCTTAAAGATCCACTGAGTCCAGCGGTAGTAGTCCTTGTCCGTCGTGTTGATCTCGCGGTCCCAGTCGTAGGAAAGCCCGAGCGCCTGAATCTGACGGCGGAAGGTGTCGCAGTTCTTGTTCGTGATCTTCGCCGGATGCTCGCCCGTGCGCACGGCATGGCGCTCGGCCGGCAGCCCGAAGGCGTCCCAACCCATCGGGTGCAACACGTTAAAGCCCCGCATACGCTTGTAGCGCGACACGATATCCGTCGCCGTGTAGCCCTCGGGATGCCCGGCATGCAGCCCATCGCCACTCGGGTACGGAAACATGTCGAGCACGTAGTACTTCGGCTTCGTCGTGTCGAGTTCGGTCTTGAACGTCTTCCGGGCAAGCCAATAATCCTGCCACTTCTTCTCAATATCGGAAAAATCGTAGGTGCCGCTGGGCATCGAAGTACACCGCTCCTGTCCGTCAGATTGCGTTGGAAGTCCGGGACTATAGCACATGCGGCGCGCGCAGTGCCCGGTACAAATGAAAACCCCGCGTCCGGGGACGCGGGGCAAGAAAGCGGTATCTGCGGACGACTAGAGCTCAGTGCCCGTCGTGTCAGTGCCCGTATCGGTGTCGGTGTCCGTCCCGCCACCGTCTTCACCGATGGGACGAATAACCTTCCACGGAACGGCAGACTGGGCGCGCAGCAGGACATCGATCATGTCCGTCGTGCCTTCCAGCTTGATCTGGAAATTGCTAATCTGCGCAACGCTCGGCGCCTTGCTCAGCGAACGAATGTGCGAGTTTGATTTCATGAGGTACTCCTTCGCGTCACGAGGTTGCGTTGAAAATAAACTGAATCAGCTGTTCTGTCAAGTTGATCAGGAAGGTCTTGAAGGCTTCAAAGTTCGTCGTCGCCGACTGTGGGGCCTTCGTGATGCTTCGATTGTGCTTCATGCGAAACGCTCTCCTTCGTGTGCCCGTACCGGGCATCCTTCTTCCCGCCCCGGAACACGCGTTTGTGGCCCTATTCATAGCAGGTTTCGGAATTTTTGTCAACTATTAATTACCACGCCACCGAAAAGCTATACCATCTGCGGGGCAAATCGTCACAACTTCCGGCCAATCAGCAGGTCAAAGATTGCGGTCGCCGCCTCCACCTTGATGCCCAGCGGCGAGAATTGCGCCGGCGCGGGCCTGCGGGTCAGGGCGTGCAGATGCCGCATGCTAGTGTAGCGCCTCCACCTGAGGACCCGCCGCCACCAGTGCCGCCGCGTCCGAGTGATTCGTAAACTGCTCAAAATTGTCCGCGAACATGCGCGCTAGTTTGGCTGCCGCCGCGTCGTAGGCCGCCGTGTCCGCCCACGCATTGCGCGGGTTCAGCACCTTGCTGTCCACGTCGTGCAACCCAGTCGGCACGTCCAGATTGAAGATTGGCATGGTCTCGAACTCGGCATCCTCAATGCTCCCATCGAGAATGGCGTCGATAATTGCGCGCGTGGACTTCAGGTCCATACGCTTTCCTACCCCATAGGGACCGCCGGTCCAGCCGGTGTTGACCAGATAGGCGCGTGCGCCGTGCTCTTCCATCTTGCGGCCAAGAATATCCGCATACTGAATCGGGTGTACGGCCAGGAAAGCCGCGCCATAACATGTGGAGAAGGTGGCCTGCGGCTCGGTCACGCCGAGTTCGGTGCCGGCGACCTTCGCCGTGTAGCCGCTCAAGTATTGGTACTTCGCCTGCTCCGGCGTCAAGCGGGAGACCGGCGGCAGGATCCCAAAGGCGTCTGCCGTCAGGAAAATGACGTGCTTGGGATGTCCCCCGCGGGACACCGGCTTCACTATGTTTTCGATATGGTAAAGCGGATAGGAGACGCGGGTGTTCTCCGTCTTGCTGTTGTCGTCAAAATCGACCGTGCCGTCGCCGTCCACCACCACATTCTCCAGCAACGCGTCGCGGCGGATGGCGTGGAAAATGTCGGGCTCCTTCTCTTCCGAAAGACCGATGCATTTCGCATAACAGCCGCCTTCGAAGTTGAAGACGCCATCGGCATCCCAGCCGTGCTCGTCATCGCCAATGAGT
>JAUIKJ010000257.1 GCA_030430835.1 Candidatus Hydrogenedentota bacterium | reverse complement strand
CGTACACAATCTTCGCGCGCCCCCCGATCTGCGCGCGCTCGGCCTGCACTCCCTTCAACATGTCCTTCAGATTCGGGGGCTTCGGCGGGGGCGGCGGCTTCTTCTTGGGCGGCGGCGGCGGCGGCACCAGCGCATCCCAAACCTGCGGCTTGGCTTCGATGGATGCACGCCATTCACCGAAGCGCCACTCGCTCTCGGGCACACGCGGCGAGGTGTGGCTGATGTCCTCAATCTGTCCCGCGAGCCAGACCCGGTCCGCGCCGAAGGGATCACGCACGACATTAACCCCCATCAGGCCGAGCACGGCCAGCGCCACCAGCGCGCCGATCACCACCAGCAGGCGTTCTATCATTGCTTCGTTCATACCGATCGCACCACCAGTTTCTCGATCTGAAGCTTGGCCCCCTTTTCCCCCAGGGTGATGCAGGGGAAACGCACGGTTGTCCGTCCGGAATCCCCCGGCACCGTAAAGCGGAGCCGGTAGCGTTGCGGTCCATCCGCCGCGGTCAGCAGTTCTGCCGCGCCCTCGAACTCGCGGTCGGCGTCCGCATCGCCTATCGCCAGACGGCCCGGACCGCTGGCGTTTGCGTCCAGAATCATCTCAAAGGTCTCGCCAGCGGGCAATGCCCGCTCCATGTAGAAACGTCCGCCCGCCTCCGTCGACTCGGCGCGCAAGGCCGTTCCGCCGCCATTGAGTACACAGCCTTCACCGGACCAGTCCGAAAGATTGATCTCCATGCCCTCGGTATCGTCCGGAATCTCGGCGATCGCGATGCCTTCCGACGCGTCGACCGCGGCCTCGCCGTCCACAACGGTGCGGGTGAGTTGCAGGTTGGCCGATACATTCCGCGTCAGCGGGTCGCGCTGCAGGTCGAGCGAATCGATGCGCAGACTCTGTGGACTGCCCTGCAGGCGTTCAATATAGTCAATGAGATCCTCGAAGGTCGTCCCCGGAATACGCAGGGGAATCGAATACTCGCGGTAGCCCTCGCCCCCCTCGTCCAGCGTGCCCTGGCGCAAGGTCGGTATCTTCACGAGTTCGCCGCCCTCGTTCGTAATCTCCGCGGCCGTACCGTCCGGCTGCAGGGGCGGCGGGTTCTTCTGGGCCAGACGGTAGATCTCGCCACGCAAGCGATCGTAGATTTCGGCCTCGGTCCAGGCGCTGGAATGCTGCGACGCCACCTGCGCGTACTGCGATTCGATGAGGCTCTTGCGCGTCAACAGGCGGTTGGCGTTGATGATGTTGTCCTGCATCTGGGCGATTTGCGCATCCAGCTGATCGATGCGACCAATGGCCCCACGTACGATCAGGAAGACCGCCCCCACCACGAGAACGAGCCCGGTCGCCATCGCAAGCCGTTGCTCGCGCGGCGACATTCTCTGGAATGCGTCATTGAGCGCTTGCAGGACCTGAGACACTGTCATCTTCCTCGGTGTTTGCCATCTGAATATGGTAGTTCCGAACGGGCACCTGGCGTTCCATGCCCTTGTCTTCGTATTGGGTCATCGCGTTGGCGAAGAGCTGCAACTGCTGGGAGGCCATGCCCCGCAGGTTGTTGGAAAAGGCCTGCACATCGTCGTTCTTATTGGCGCGCCCCCAGAGATCCGTGCCAAAGCGGTGATCGTAGTTAACCCGCGTAATCGTGATGTTCTCTTCCGGCGCGGCCTCGGCAATCTTCGCCAGCACCTCAAGCACCGAGGCACTGCTGTCCACCTGTTGCCGGATGATCCGGAGTTGATCCTGCTTCGCCTCGATCCCCTTCGCACGCGGGGCGATGGCCAGATACTGGGTTTCCAGTTCCGCCAGATAGCTCTGGCGCTGCCAGAGCATCTGCGTGTAGAGCCCGCCAAGCACCAGCAGGTTCACTGCCGCCACCGCCGCACCCAGCTTGATCAGCCGCTTTACCCCTGCCAACTTCCGGGCTTCCGCCACGGACTCGGGCAGCAGATTGACGTCGGCGTGGGGCGCACCCAAAGCGGCCTGCGCCGCGCCCAAAGCGGCCAGCGCAGGACAATGCAACGCAGATGCACCCCCGGCCACCAGCGCGGACACCAGCGCGTCACCGGCAAAACAGGGTTTGCCCAGTTCACGTTCGAGCACGCCACGCGCATCCTCAACCGGGGCATAGTCGGAAATGACGTACACCGTCTCGACGTCTTCACCATCCTCCGATTCGCGGCGCGCCGCGCTCAGGGACGTCCGAACCTCGCCGGCCAAGTCTTCGAGCGGACCACCCAACACACTGGCCGCCTCGGCCGCCGTGGTCCAGTCGTCGTGCGATGCAACCCCGCGGTTGAAGGTCAGTTGACCATGGCGAAACACGGCGACTTCGATGCCCCCGGCCGCCATATTTACGATCGCACAGTTGTCGGCAAGTGTACGGCCAGCCACGGCGGCTGCCGTGGCGATACAACTCGTCGTCAGGTAGAGTTTCTCGGCCTCGATGCCCGCGGCATCCAGGTGCGCCATGGTCCGGCTCACCACATCCCGGTGCGCCAACGCCGCCAGCACCAGCGCCTCACCGTTGTCGTGCTTGTTCAGGATGCCGGCGCTGATCTCAAGTTCGTCCGTGGAGTACGGCACGTACTCATCGGCGCTCAGCCGGATCATGTTCAGAATCTCGTCCCGTTCCTGGGACGGCAGCGTCAGGACACGCGCGGTGATTTCGTGCCGTGGCAGTACCACGTAGACGTCGTCCAGCGCGAGCTGTTGCGCCTGGGCAAATTCCTCGAGGGCCGCGTCCAGTGCCGCGCTCTCAAGCCATTCGCCCCGCTGCTGATCGAAGGAAAGAAGCTCAAGCGGTCGTGCGCCGCGCTTCACACGCAGCCGCGAGATCAGTCCGGAATCGAACTGGAGAATACTGATATGTTCGCGTTTACGCGCCAAGGGGTTCTTCCTTCCAGGCCACTTCTTCCGCCTGGTTGCCCTGCACATGAACCACGGCGCTGCAGCGTGCGCGCACCTTGCCTCCCTGCAGGGTCGCCACACCCGTGACGATATAGTATGTCGACCGGTACGCGCAAAACTTCTTCAGCGCCTGGAGGTCATCGCCCTGCAATCCAATGGTGTCGGAGACATCGCCGTAGTCCCTGAAGCCCTGGTCATCCGCGGTGCCCAGTTCCCCGTCGGCACCGGCACGGAATCCCAGCAGGGCATCCACCGCATTCGCACTGAGATCGGGAACACAACGCAAGACTTCGCGCCCCGCCGTATTGAAATTGATGCGCCCGCCATACACGGTCAGTAGGTCCTTTAACCCCGTCTTCTTGTCGTCGCCATACCAGTCGTCGTCCTTCACATCGCGCAGATAGCGCACTTCCTCAATCGCCTGAAAGTAGGAAATCCCTTCCATCTCGTGCGTCGGTTCGGTCCGGCGCGACCAGATGGCCCGCTGCGCGCCCGAACTGAGCGCGTCGATGTTCTCCAGAAGATCCTTCGCACAGGCATTGATATTGATGAAACGCTCGGCGTCCTCAATTTGATAACGGCAAATATCCCGGCCCATCCCCTCGTTGCTGAAAATGTCCCCGTCCAGCATGTTCTTCGGGCGGGCCCAGGGCTGACCCAAATGGGTCGTGCCGTTGATCTCGTCCTGCTGCAGCCAATCCTTGAAGGCCTTGTTCCGCACCTCGACAATGCCGCGCTGCACCGCGCCGCGCGCCATCATCATGGCGCGATCCTGGTCGAGCGCGTAGTAGGCCATCCGGTGATCCAGCATCACCCGGTCCACCAGGCCCATCGTGATAATCGTCAGAATCGCGAGCACCCACATGACGACCACCAGCACGAAGCCGCTATCGCGCCGCGGCGGCATCACAGGATACTCCCCCCGAGTTGTTTCTCCAGGTAGGCAGTCGTCCAGCGGGTGTTCGGTGCGCGCACCGGGATGGTCGTGGTGATGGTCTGCCGCTTCCCGCGGCGCGTCGGATCTTCGATAACCATCTCAATCGCAATGGCCTGTGGCAGCCCCCAGCGCTCACGGTTGCGGCTCGCGCGGATCGGCTCCGTCCACTGCGGCGGCGCCCCCTTGGGGCCTGGCTTGGGCTTGGGCATCCAGACGTAGGTGAAGGTCACGTCGCGCACATTGTGCGCCACGACAAAATCCTCACGTTTGCTCACCTTGATGCGCTCGCGATCAAGTTCACGGCCCCGGGGCGGCTTCTTCGGCAGCGCGGTCTCCACCAGCGCCTCGTCCCGTACGAGGGTCTTGTTGCTCCGGTTGTGCCGGTAGCGCACGCGCATCATGTGGCGGCCGACCAGGTCCTCCAGTTGCATCGGTTCCGACAATGTGAAGAGTGTGATCTCGTCCTTCTCCCCTTCAAAGAGATGCGCTGCGCGCGCCTCGACGTTGTCCAACTCGTGCTCGAAGATTGCCAGGGCGTTCCGCGCCTCACGGTAGACGTCGAAGTTTACGCCCTCCGACTGTGGGTCCACCCCCTGCAGCACGCGCACAGTGCCGTGGAACAACGTATACACCGACGCCATCACGATGCTCAGGAGCGTCGCGGCGACCAGCAGTTCGGCCAGGGTGAATCCCCCCCGATGCTTTCGTTTACTGGCGCATCTGTTCAATTTCGGCCTCGGGTAGCCAAAGGTGCTCTGGCTTCAACAGGGTTTGTCCACTGATCTCAAAGGGCTCCCCGCCACGTTCCCAGAAAATGGTCACGCTCAGCTTGCCCATATAGGGCTTGAAGATCTTCTTCAGATTGCGCTTCTTGTCTTCCTTGATGAAGTCGGGGAGGTTGGGCCGGGGAATGGACAACTTGCTCATCTCCCACTCCCACCCGAAGCGATCGTATGGGGGCTGAAAGCGTCCGGATTGCATCGACTCCGGCACCTCC
>JAUIKJ010000256.1 GCA_030430835.1 Candidatus Hydrogenedentota bacterium | reverse complement strand
GGTCCATCCAGAATCCCGGCTCTTCCAGCGAGACCGTCGACTCGAGGCCTGACGCACTTTTCGCATTGCTGAGCGTCCACTGCACACCACCGTCGGCCTCGAGCAGCACGCCATAGCGCTCCGCCACCGCAGACGTCGCGCCCACGGCACGCAGGTCGTAGGTACCCGGTTCGATACCGGTGATATCGACACTGTCACCGGGGGCCAGGTTCCGGCGCAGACGGTTGCTGCCCCAATTCGAGGCCGTGCTCTTCTTGATGTTCACTTCCACGATGCTCTGTGACGAGATATTTACGACGCGTACCGTCGACGTCGGTCCGAGCACACAACCACTCGACATCGTGCCCAAGGCCACAACCACTACCACCGCAACCACGACATTCGACAAGAATCCACGCATAAGGAATGCTCCTTCCCAGTTTGATACCGCCGTACACTTTCTCTCCGAAAATGCTGTGGCACCCTGCCCAAGTTGAATACCACTACACCAAAGTGTGCAGACTATACAACGCTACGCTATAAATGCAATAGGTAGATTAATTCACAGAAACTGGGGCAATTCCCTTGCTGGAGAAGTTTTCCGGCCAATGGAACGGCCGGTGCTTTACGTGACAGCCAGCGGATTCTATTCGTGCTGGCATCGTTCAGGCGTTTCGTACGATGCCTCTCGGACCGGAGGCCCGTCCCGTACGCCGCCCTTGCGGCGCCCCGCCTCCCGACCCGTTTGTTATCGATCCAATCTTCGCGACGCGTTCCCGTCCGTAGGAGGGTCAAGTTGAACGTCGCAACCCCGCGTTGACATCCGGTGTAGTATTGGGCAGGATGCGGTCATACAGTAAATTCTACGGGCGTGAGCGGAGCTTCGGGGAGAATCGCAATCATGGCGGGTATATTCGATGGGATTCTTGTTCCAGCTTCCGAATTGGTTTCGCTGATCGCGCACGGCGTTTTCTTCTCCGCGGCACTCGAACTGGTACTCGTCGTAATCTTCGAGTTACTTGCGCTTCTTCCGCCGCTCGCACTTTGAAACCGATTGACGTAAGGGCCATGACGATGACTATTCGCCTGAGGTTGGTACACGTCGCACTGCTAGCGATGCTCGTCGCGATATCCGGTTGCGACCAAGCGTCGTGGTACATCGACTATGGCGAACCAGGCAAGTCGCTGTTCGGCGAATACGTCACCAGCGGTGACGATGGCAGCATTTACGTGATGGCGCGGCGTTCGGACGAGGCGCCGCCTGACTCCGGCCTCAGCCGTCTTCGGAGTGCCCGGCTGTTCAAATACAGTGCCTCCGGAATACGGGTGTGGACCTCCGATCTGCCATTCCCTTCCCCCGCCAACGTGACGCGTGGACTGACCGTGACGGATGACGGTGGAATCTTCGCGCTCGCCACGGACTTTGACAATACCTTCCGCGACCACTACTACCTCACCCGCTTCGACGCAGACGGCACAATGCTCAACCAAGTGGAAATCTATGAGGAAGGCTTGGACTCGTACTACCTCGATCTATTTCCAGACGGTGACGGCGGCGTCTTCGTCACGACCTTTACGGTGCGCGCGGAGAATGGCACTGAATACAACGCCGTAGACCGCTTCCATGCGGACGGCTCCTTCGTGGAGCGCATCGTGCTCGACTTCGCCGGCCTCCGCCGCGTTGGCCGGAATGACGAGGGGGGGTATATCGGAGCCACCTCCCGGGAGGTGTACCTCTTCGACGACGCGTGGCAGGTCGTGACGACCTACCCTCTGTGGCGGCCCTTGCTGGATGACGGATTTCGCTTTTTCGCTCGGGACATTCGCCCGCTCGTCGGCGGCGGATATATCGTAGGCGGGTTGGGCCGCGTCCTGGGCGAGGAAGACACACGAAATTTCCCGGCTCTCGTGCGCCTGGACGAATCGGGAGTGATCCAGTGGTGGCGCGGTTTCACCGAACTCCGACCCTTTGGGCAGGCCATGCTCGCGTCAGTGGACGCAGGCAAACTCGCCTTCGTGGGGCAAGCTTACGACCCTGCCTCCGAGGGCGAGCCCTTCGCGCCGACCGGAATCCGCGTTCACCTGCTCGACTACGCGGGCATTGAACTCGGCCTTCAGACCTACTGGCGGCATGCGGAATTTCGTCCGATTCACGCGGCCGCCGATGGCGAATATCTCATCGTAACGGGCTTCACCCGTCCGAAGTACGCGGGCCTCGATCGCGAGCGGCTCTATCTGCAGCGCTCCCTCCCGTTGCAGCCGCTCTGGCCGTAGCGCGAGGCCGGTGCTACGCCTCCAGCGACCAGCCGCCCCGGTACTTCCGCCCAAGCAAGCTGTTCACCGCCTCGTTATTCACAAAGCGCTCCGCCTTCGGATCCCATTCCAGCGTCGCATTCAGTTCACACGCGATCTTGCCCAGGTGCCCGATGGACGCCGAACGGTGTCCCGCCTCCGCGGGGGCAATCGTTGTCTCGCGTGATCGCATGCATTCAACCAGATCACGCAGGTGGTTGCCCTGCCGCCGGAAGAGGAAGTCGTCGTCCTTGAACTTGATCTTCGTTAACTTCTTGTCGCTCGCCTGAATCCCGCCGCGAGAGACGAAGATCCACTGGTCCTTTTCTCCGTGCCACAGCGTGCCCGTGTCGTCGCACTTGCGAAACAGTTCCGGCATTTCTTCGCGGCTGCCCACGCGCAGGGTCGTTCCCCCTGCATAGGTGCACATGAACTCATAGCGCGCCGGGGAATCGTAGAGGTTGTTTCGTTCGTCCGAAAACTCCCACCGGCGTGGCTCGATCTTCACCGGTCCCGTCTCGTCCCAGCCCATGCTCATGTGGGCAATGTCGCCGTGGTGCCCGATCCAGTCCATCATCTGGCTGCCACCGAACTTCATCCACCAGCGCCAGTTCCAGTCCAGGCGCTCGGGGTGATAAGGCGTCCACTCCGCCGGCCCCACATACATCTCATAATTCAAGTAATCCGGTGCCTTCGGAGATTCATCCACCCACTCCGCATGGCCACCATTCGGCAAGCCCACGTCGATGTGGCTAATCTCGCCAATATAGCCGTTGCGAATGAGTTGGCATGCTTCCTTCATTTTCCGATGCGACCGCTGCATGCTGCCCACCTGAAACACCACCCCATTCTCCTTCACCGCATTCGCCACTGCGCGCCCCTCAAGCAGATCGTGCGGGATCGGTTTCTCGCAGTAGATATCCTTCTTCGCCCGTGCCGCCGCGACGCACACCAGGGCATGCCAGTGGTCCGGCGTCCCCACGATCACCGCGTCGATATCTTCCCGCGCGATCAGTTCACGATAGTCTTCATAGACTGCGCAGGCCTCGTCCCCATAGGTCGTATCCACCATCGCCTTCGCCTTGGCCGCGTTCTGCTGGTTTACGTCGCACACCGCCAGCACGTGGCAATCCTTCATCCGCAGCGCGTTACCCATCACATGACGGCCCTGACCGCCACAGCCGACCAGGCCAAAGGTGATCTTTTCATTCGCACCGAAGGCCGCGCGGCCCACCAGATTTGGAAACACCACCGTCCCCGTCGCCGCCATGCCCATGCGCCCCATAAACGAACGCCGCGTCAGCGTTGCATGCTTCGATGCCGTCATGATTTCGTCTCCCTTCGTCTATCCCAAGCTACACCCAAAGCGGAAATCGCGATTCTAACCATTCCATGCGCGAAGTGCCAGCGCCCGCACGCCTCCCCCCGACCCGTCTCCCGATGGTAGAATGCGCGGCATGAGTGAGCTTAACCTCCGCGACGGTTTCTGGCGCCTCGCCGATCCGAAGATCAGCATTACCTCCGCGGCGTCCATGGCCATCGGTACGGCTGTTGCCTATCAGCACGGTCCGGTTTCCTGGCCGTGGCTTGCGGTCTTTGGTGTCGCCATGTCCTGTATGGAGGTCGCCAAGAACGCCTGGGGCGATGTATACGACTACGACTCCGGGACCGACCTCGCCGTACGGCCCGAGGACCGCACCAAGTTCTCCGGCGGCAAGCGCGTGCTGGTCGACGGCGTTCTCACCCGCACGCAGACCTGGGGCATCGCCGTGCTCTTCGGCCTTGCCGGCGTCGTCCTCGGTGCCCTCATCGTGTTCTTCCGCGAACCCCGGGTCATTCTCCCCGGCGTGCTCGGATTGGCCCTCGGCTGGTCCTACCACGGTCCCCCCCTGCGCCTGGCCTATCGTGGTCTCGGCGAGCTCGACGTCGTCCTCTGTTACGGCCCCATTATCGCGCTCGCCACACACCTTATCCTCGCCGGTGCCTACAGCACCGAAGTAATCTTGCTGTCCCTCCCGCTTGGCCTGCTGACCGCGGCCTTTCTGTGGGTGAATGAATTCCCCGACTTCGACGCCGACCGCGGCGCCGGCAAGTACAACCTGGTCGCACGCCTGGGCAAGCGCCGCGCCGCGCGCCTGCTGCCACTGATCTACCTGACCGCCTTTGCACCGCTTCCGCTGCTCCCCTTCGTCACCGGACTGCCCCACACGATCGCATTGGGCTTTCTCGCCGTGCCGCCCGCGGCTTGTGCCACCTACTGGACCATGCAGGACCCGCAGACCTTCCACCGCCACAAGCCCGTGCAGCCCTGCGCGCTTCTTGCTTTCGTACTCTACGCCACCGGCATCGCCACCGGGATTGCGCTTCGTGCCTGAATCTCCGCCACACGACATCCCGCGCCCCATCCAGCGCGGCAAGCGCTTTCTCGACTTCACCGGTGCGCTCATCGCGCTTGTGTTTGCCGCGCTCCCCATGATCGCCATCGCCCTGTGGATCCTGCTGCGCGACGGGCGCCCCCTGCTCCACCGCGACCAGCGCATAGGCCGCGGCGGCGTCCCTTTCCAGCTCCTTAAGTTCCGCAC